>NZ_JBSPUF010000003.1:0-90592 GCF_056861425.1 Stenotrophomonas sp. 21LCFQ19
CGGCAGAGGTTTTGGCGGGAATGCCCCTTGCCGAGCATGGCTCGGCACTACGAGTCAGTTGCGGTGCGCGGTGCCCAGGTACTCGGCGCTCTGCATCTCGATCAGGCGGCTGGCGGTGCGCTCGAAGGCGCCGGCCAGGCGAGTGCCGCTGTACAGCAGCGGCGGCGCGTCCTGGGCAGTGCAGACCAGGTTGACCTGGCGGTCGTACAACTCATCGATCAGGTTGACGAAGCGGCGCGCGGCATCTTCGTTGAGGCGATCGAAGTGCGGTATGCCACCGAGCAGCACGGTGGTGAACTCGCGTGCGATCTCGATGTAGTCCGACGGCCCACGCGGGCCTTCGCACAAAGCTGCGAAATCAAACCAGGCAATGCTCTTGCCACGGCCACGCACCGGGATCTTGCGGCCCTCGATCTGGATATTGCCGCCGCGTGCTTCTTCGGCACCGCTCAGCTCTTTCCAGCGCCCGGCCAGCCACGCATCACTTTCCGCATCCAACGGCGCTCGGTATACCGGCGAGCGGGTCAGCGCGCGCATGCGGTAGTCCTCGGTGCCTTCGGCATACAGCTCGACGCAGTACTTCTCCAGCAAGGCAATCGCCGGCAGGAAACTGTCACGCTGCAGGCCGTTGAGATAGAGGTTCTCCACCGCCGTATTGGAGGTGGTCACCAGGGTCACGCCCTCGGCGAACAACCGCTCCAACAGGCGTCCCAGCAACATCGCATCGCCGATGTCGGTGACGAAGAACTCATCCAGCACCAGCACGCGCAGCTTGTCGCGCCACTGCTGGGCAATCTTCGCCAGCGGATCGCTTTGCCCCTGGTGCTCATGCAGCTGCTCGTGGATACCGCGCATGAAACGATGGAAGTGGGTGCGGTACTTCTGCTCGATCGGCAAGCCGTCATAGAACAGGTCAACCAGGAAGGTCTTGCCGCGACCCACGCCGCCCCAGAAGTACAACCCTTTTACCGGCTCGGGCTTCTTCCAGAACGCCGACAGCCGGTCCAGCCAGCCATCCTGCGCACTGTCGACAATGGCCAGATGGATGCGGTCCAGCTCGGCCAGCGCCGCATGCTGGGCGACATCGTCGCGCCAATCGCCGCGGGCCACGCCGGCGGCGTAGCGTTGTGAGGGGGTCATTGCATCCATGCTCAGTTGCTGCCGTCAGGCAGCCAGCGCCGCACTTCATGCTGGATGGCGCCGCGCAGGTCGATCAACTTGCGGTGGAAGAAATGCGAGGTGTCCGGCATGCGCACCAGCTGCGGCGGATTCGGCAGCGATTCCAGCCACTGGTACACGCCTTGTGCATCGACCACTTCGTCGGCATCGCCCTGCACTACCAGCCAGTTGGCCGGCGGCTGCACTTCGGAGAAGTCCCAGGTGCGGCGGCCAACCGGTGGTGCGATCGAGATCAAGGCCTGCGGTTGCAGCTGCGCGGCAGCGCGCAGCGACACATAGGCGCCAAAGCTGAAACCAGCCAGCCACAATGTGGCATCCGGACGCTCACTGCGCACCCAGTTGACCACCGCGCGCAGATCGTCGGCTTCGCCTTCACCATTGTCGTAGGTGCCAACCGAGGCGCCGACGCTGCGGAAGTTGAAACGCACGGTGGTGATGCCCAGGTCGCGCAGCGCGCGCGAGACCATGGTCACCACCTTGTTGTGCATGCTGCCGCCCTCGATGGACAGCGGGTGGCAGATGACGGCGATGATCGGACGCGCGGCGGACTCGCCATCGGGCAGGTCGACGCCGACTTCCAGCGGACCGGCCGGGCCGTCCAGCATCAGCGTCGCCGATTCGTGGGGGAATGGGAGAGTTTGCATGCGGCCATAATAGCGGCCCCGTCCGGCGGCTTCACGCCTGCCCTTCACAACTGCCCAAATCCATGCATTTCCTTGTCCTGAGTGTGATCTGCAGTGTTCTGGTATCGGTGCTGCTGAAACTGGCGCCACGCCGCGGCGTCGATATCGCCCAGGCGGTGACCTGGAACTATCTTGCCGCCAGCGTGCTGTCGCTGCTGTTGCTCAAACCTTCCTTGCAGTCGCTGCAGAGCGGGCATACGCCGTGGCTGGCGCTGCTTGGCCTTGCCGTGGCGCTGCCCGGCATCTTCCTTGTGCTGGCCCGCGCGGTGCGCGAGGCCGGCATCGTGCGCAGCGACGTGGCCCAGCGACTGTCCCTGCTGCTGTCATTGGCCGCCGCCTTCCTGCTGTTCGGCGAACAGGCCAATGGCTGGAAGCTGGCTGGGCTGGGGCTGGGCTTGCTGGCGATTGTCGGTGTGACCGCGCGCGATGGCGGCAGCACGGAGCGCTCGCGCTCCAGCTGGGGCTGGTTGCTCGGGGTATGGGCCGGCTTTGCCTTGATCGACATCCTGCTCAAGCAGGTTGCAGCGGCCGGTACGCCATCCATCGCGGCCCTGCTGGTGAGCTTCGGCATCGCCTTCGTGCTGATGCTTGCGTGGCAGCTGCAGCGGCATGTCAGCGGCAACAGCCGACTGACGCTGGGCAATCTAGGCTTTGGCCTGCTGCTCGGGCTGCTCAACTTCGGCAACATTCTGTTTTACGTGCGTGCGCACCAGGCGTTGCCGCACAGCCCGGCGACGATTTTCGCAGGCATGAATATTGGTGTGGTGTGCCTGGGTGCGCTGGTCGGCGTGCTGGTGTTCGGCGAGAAGACCGGCGTGTGGAACCGCGCAGGCCTGGCGCTGGCGGTGGTGGCGATAGCCTTGATTGCGCGCGGGACGCTTTGAGGGTTCTGTTGATCTGGAGCAACAGCAAAGGCACCCCTCCCCGGCCCTCCCCTTCGCTGCGCGAAAGGGAGGGAGAACAGCACCCCTCCCCAACCCTCCCCTTGCCTGCGGCAAAGGGAGGGAGAAAAACTGCCCCCTCCCTTTCGCGCAGCGAAGGGGAGGGTTGGGGAGGGGTGCTCCTAAGCTTCTAGCTTCTAGCTTCTAGCTTCTAGCTTCTAGCTCTCAGCCTTAGGGCTCAAACCCCAGCAACAACGGATCATGGTCCGAGCTGCGCCACGGCCCCGGCACGTTGCGGCCCTGGTAACCAACCTCGTCCGCTTCATCGGCATTGATATGCCACTCGGCTGCGCCCTTCAGCCGTGCGGCCATGCCCGGACTCAACAGCGCGTGGTCCAGGCGACCGGTCATGCCGTTGTAGACGTAGCTATAAGGCTGCTGCACACCGGCCACCTTGAACGCGTCCTGCCAGCCATCGGCGTTCAAGGTGCGGATCGGGTCTTCCATCGCATAGGCGTTGAAGTCGCCCAGCAGCACCGCATCGCGGCTGCCGCTACCGGTCGGATCTTCCTGCAACCAGTTGTGCAGCAACTTGGCCGATTCCACGCGGGTGGCGTTCCAGCAGCCCTGGCCGTCATTGCGATCAGCGTTATCGCCGCTCGCTTCCGAGCAGCCCTTGGACTTGAAGTGGTTGGCCACCACCACGAACGGCGTGCCCTTGCGGCCCATGCGGAACGCCTGCGCCAGCGGCACGCGGCTGCGTTCGCCAAACGGCTCGCGCTCCAGCACCGCCGGCTTGCCGACCGGGCTCACCTTTGACGCGCGGTAGATGATGCCGACGCGGATCGGGTTGTCGCCCGGGCCCTTGCCAGCATCGACGAAGCGCCAATCGCCATCCTTGCCCTGCGCGGCATTGAGCGCGCGCACCAACTGATCGATCGCCGAGCCCGGGCCGTAGCCGTCGTTCTCCAGTTCCATCAGTGCAGCAACGTCGGCATTGAGGCTGCCGATGGTGGTGATCAGCTTGGCCTGCTGCGCCGCCTGCTGTTCGGCGGTCTTGGCGCCACGCAGGGTCGGATAGCCGCCGCCCTTGCCGTCGCCGTTGAAGTAATTCTCCAGATTGAACGCAGCGATGCGCAGGCCGCCAGCCACCGTCGGTGGCTGCTGCGGGCGCTCGGCGTCCACCACGACCGGGGCGGTCAGCTGCAGGCGATAGCCGCCATCGAAACGCTGGTCGACGATGCCCTGTACCTCGCGCAGCTGCGCGCCGCTGCGCAGCAGCTGGTCCGGCGCCAGATACGGCACCGCGCCCGGATCGCGCTTGCCGCTGGCATCGTCCAGGCGCAGGCGACGGCGGTTGTTGTCGGCAATCACCGCGGCTTGTTCAGGGCTGCCGGCGGCGGCCACTTCGCTGGGCTGCCACAGGCGGCCGCCGAAGGCAGCGGTCAGTTCGCCATAGCGTGAGAGCTGGTCCTGGCCAGCCACGGTCAGGCCAGTCGGAATGCGCACCTGCATGCCTTCCAATGCTTCCCAGTTGGCGGGGACATCGGTCAACACCAGCGGCGCCGGTACGGGCCGCGCTGCGGCCGGGCTGATGGTCTGCGCCTGCAGCGTGGTCAGGCCCTGCTCGCTCTTGCCGGCAGCCTGCTCCTCGACGGTGCCGGTGATGCGCAGCCACTGACCGACCTGCACGGTCTGCTCCTTGGGCAGGCGCACGAACAAGCCATCGGAAGAGGCGGCATCACCATCACCTGCGTCCTGCACGAAGATGCCGCCCAGGCCATCGCGCATATCGGCGGTCACCGCGCCCTCGATGGTGACGGTCTTGCCCGCATACGGGCTGTGGTCGGTCGTGCCCTGCACGCTGCCGATCGGCAGTACGACGGGCTTGGACGGGGCAGCCAGCGCCGCGCCGGAACAGGCGGCAGCCAAGGCCAGGGCAAGCAAGCTAGGGGTACAACGCATGGACGCACTCCGGGGAAGACGGAAACACAAAGCGCCGCCCTGGTGGGGCGGCGCCGGCTATTCTGCAGCAATCGGGTCTATTGCCAGCTGCGTGAGTCTGGCGGCTTTCTATTTCAGATTGGCCAGCATCCAGTCCACGGTGGCGTGGATCTGCTCCTCGCTGAGCCCGGCATTGCCGCCCTTGGGCGGCATGATGCCGCCGTCCGGGCCGGTATAGCCCTCGATGGCGTGCTTGTAGAGGGTGTCCTTGCCCTGCGCCAAGCGTTTGTCCCAGTGGCTGTGGTCCAGGGTTGGCGCGTTGCCCACGCCGGTGGTGTGGCAGGCAGTGCACAGGCTGTCGAAGATGGTCTTGCCGTCCAGGGTGCCACCGTAGGCCCCGCTGGCGGCCGCAGCAGCTGCTGCCGCAGCGGCGGCTGCAGCCTGCGCCGACGCACCGGTAGCACCGGCGTACACCGCACCGATGGGTGCAATGCGTTGCTCGATGCGTTTGGTCGCGGTCGGCGACACTTCCTTGGGAATGACGTGCTGCAGGTAGGAGGCGAAGATGATCAAGCCAATCGTGATGACGGCCAGGATGGCGATCACGATGGAAAAGCGTTTCAGGAACTCAAGGTCGTAATTCCGCACGTCTCATCACCCCGGGCGAGTTGTCGGTGGACCAGCAGCTGCTGGGCGAGTATAGACCAGCGTCCGCCTGCTCCCGCAATGCCCATGAACACGCGCAAAAGTGCGGCAATGCAGCATCCCAAGGTGGTTACAGCACTCAGTGCGGCAGCGGCGCACCGGCTGCGCGCAGGCATAGCGCACTGATCGCAGCGACCAGATGTTCGCCATCGCGCAGGCCATCGCGGCTGGGCGCGGTCGGCCCGACCAGGGCTTCGGTGAAGGCACCAACGATGCAGGCCGCGCTGATTTCCAAGTCCTGCGCCGGCAGCTCGCCAGCGCGCACGCCGTCTTCAAGGATGCGCTTGAACACGTCACCGAACAGCCGCCGGCAACGGATGCGCTCGGCCTCCACTTCCGGGTCGACCGGCTCGGCGATGAAGGCATAGGCCAGGCCCGGACCGGCCATGGCGCGTCGCACGAACGAAGCCACCGCCAACTGCAGCCGCTGCGGCGCCGGCAAGGGCTCATCGGCGATGGCGGCGAGGATCTCCAGCTCGTGCTCCACGGCGAAGGTCAGCACCTCCACGAACAGCTCTGCCTTGGACGGGAAGTGCCGGTAGATCAGCCCGGTCGATACCCCCGCCTCGGCCGCCACCGCGGTGATCGGCGCATTGCGATAGCCGCCTGCGGCGACCAGCCGGCGGGCGGCAGCCAGGATCCGCTCGCGGTTGCCCGCCAGCCGTTTTTCCATCAATTCCGAGCGCTTGTAAGCCATTTGTTGATTCTATGTTCAATTTTTGAATTTGTATTCACTTTTTAGCCGGGAGCCGCTAGGCTGCGCGCAAACGCCCGTGCCGACGGCCTGCCCGTCCCCCCAACCCGGTGCGCCCCTTATCGCCAAGCAGTACCGGAGCCAGCCATGCACGTCCCCACCCTGAATTTTGATCTGGGCGAAGAAATCGACATGCTGCGCGAAAGCGTGGCGCAGTTTGCCGCCGCCCACATCGCGCCGCTGGCCGCCGAAGCAGACGCCAGCAACCACTTCCCCAACCAGCTCTGGCGCCAGCTTGGCGAACAGGGCCTGCTGGGCATGACCGTGGAAGAAGAATACGGCGGCAGCGGCATGGGCTACCTGGCGCATGTGGTGGCGATGGAGGAAATCTCGCGCGCTTCCGGCGGCATCGGCCTGTCCTATGGCGCGCATTCCAACCTGTGCCTCAACCAACTGCGCAAGAACGCCAGCGAAGCACAGAAGCACAAGTACCTGCCCAAGCTGTGCAGCGGCGAACACGTCGGTGCTTTGGCGATGAGCGAACCAGGCGCCGGCTCTGACGTGGTGTCGATGAAGCTGCGCGCCGAGCTGCGCGGTGATCACTACGTGCTCAACGGCAACAAGATGTGGATCACCAACGGTCCCGATGCCGATGTCCTGATCGTCTATGCCAAGACCGACCCGGACGCCGGCTCGCGCGGCATCACCGCCTTCATCATCGAAAAGGGCATGAAGGGCTTCTCCACCGCGCAGAAGCTGGACAAGCTGGGCATGCGTTCGTCCAACACCTGCGAGCTGGTGTTCCAGGACTGCGAAGTGCCGGTCGAGAACGTGCTGGGTGCGGTTGGTGGTGGCGTCAAGGTGTTGATGTCCGGCCTGGACTACGAGCGCGTGGTGTTGTCCGGCGGCCCGCTGGGTCTGATGTCGGCGGCGCTGGATGTGGTGCTGCCGTATGTGCATGAGCGCAAGCAGTTCGGCGAGGCGATCGGCACCTTCCAGCTGATCCAGGCCAAGCTGGCCGACATGTATGTCGGCCTCAATGCCTGCCGCGCCTATGTGTACGCAGTAGCCAAGGCCTGCGACCAGGGCCGCACCACGCGTCAGGATGCGGCCGGCGCGATTCTTTACTCGGCCGAGAAGGCGACCTGGGCGGCAGGTGAAGCGATCCAGATCCTCGGCGGCAATGGCTATATCAACGAGTACCCGGCCGGGCGCTTGTGGCGTGATGCCAAGTTGTATGAGATTGGTGCTGGTACTTCGGAAATCCGCCGCATGTTGATTGGGCGGGAGTTGTTCCAGAAGACCGCATGAATCCGCTTTAGCCCCTCTCCCTCCGGGAGAGGGGTTGGGGTGAGGGTCGGCGGCGAAGCCACTGCAGGAACAGATAGTTGCAGGCTGCGTGCCTACCCTCATCCGCCCCTTTCGGGGCATCCCCGCCTTCGCGGGGACAGGCTCTTCTCCCGAAGGGAGAAGGACGATAAAAATCCAGGACCTCGGCCATGACCGTACTCACCTCCCAGCTGCAACCCGGCAGTGACAGCTTCGAAGCCAACCGCGCCGCGATGCAGGCCCAGGTCGATGATCTGCGCGCCACACTTGAAGCCACCGCACGCGGCGGCAGCGATGCAGCCCGGGCCAAGCACAGTGCGCGCGGCAAGCTGCTGGTGCGCGAGCGTATCGATGCCCTGCTCGATCCCGGCAGCCCGTTCCTGGAGGTCGCGCCGCTGGCCGCCCACGGCATGTATGCCGATCCAGTGCCGGGCGCCGGCATGGTCGCCGGCATCGGCCGCGTCTCCGGGGTGGAATGCCTGATCGTCGCCAACGATGCCACGGTCAAGGGCGGCACCTATTACCCGGTGACGGTGAAGAAGCATCTGCGTGCGCAGGAAATCGCCCAGCAGAACCGTCTTCCCTGCATCTACCTGGTCGACTCCGGTGGCGCCTTCCTGCCGCTGCAGGATGAAGTCTTCCCCGACCGCGATCATTTCGGCCGCATCTTCTACAACCAGGCCAACCTGTCGGCACAGGGCATTCCGCAGATCGCCTGCGTGATGGGCAGCTGCACCGCCGGCGGCGCCTATGTGCCGGCGATGAGCGATGAAACCGTCATCGTCAAGGAACAGGGCACGATCTTCCTCGGCGGTCCGCCGCTGGTGAAGGCCGCAACCGGCGAAGTGGTCAGCGCCGAAGAACTCGGCGGTGCCGACGTGCATACGCGCATCTCCGGTGTTGCCGACCACATGGCCGACAACGACCTGCAGGCGCTGGCACGGGTGCGTTCCATCATCGCCAACTTGAACTGGCGCAAGCCCGATGCAGGCGTTGCGCTGCAGGCCAGCGAGGCACCGCTGCTTGATCCGCAAGAGCTTTATGGCGTGATTCCAGCCGATACACGCAAGCCCTACGACGTGCGCGAAGTGATCGCACGCATCGTCGATGGTTCGCGTTTCGATGAGTTCAAGCCGCGCTATGGCAACACCTTGGTCACCGGTTTCGCGCATGTGCATGGCCATCCGGTCGGCATCATCGCCAACAACGGCATCCTGTTCTCGGAGTCCGCGCTGAAGGGTGCGCACTTCATCGAGCTGTGTTGCCAGCGCAATATCCCGCTGCTGTTCCTGCAGAACATCACCGGCTTCATGGTCGGCCGCAAGTACGAGCACGGTGGTATTGCCAAGGACGGCGCGAAGCTCGTCATGGCGGTGGCCAATGCACGCGTGCCGAAGTACACAGTGGTGATCGGTGGTTCGTTCGGCGCCGGCAATTACGGCATGTGCGGGCGCGCGTATTCACCGCACTTCCTGTGGATGTGGCCGAACGCGCGGATCGGGGTGATGGGCGGCGAGCAGGCCGCCAGTGTGTTGGCCACGGTCAAGCGTGATGGTATCGAGGCCAAGGGTGGTGCGTGGTCGATCGAAGAGGAAGATGCGTTCAAGCAGCCGATCCGTGATCAGTTCGAGCAGCAGGGTCATCCGTATTACGCGAGTGCGCGTTTGTGGGATGACGGAGTTATTGATCCGGCGGATACGCGGCGGGTGCTTGGGCTGGCCTTGGCTGCCAGTCTCAATGCGCCGGCGCAGGACACGCGGTTTGGTGTGTTCCGGATGTGATGGCGCCATGCGCTTTTTTGATGAAATAGCGTTGAATCAAGAGCTTTCGCTCCCCTTCGGGGAGCGAGTTACTTCTCTTTGCTCGTGCAAAGAGAAGATAACCAAAAGAAGCGCCTGTTCAACAGCCGAATGGCTGGTCAAGCACGCCCTGCCTACGCGCCCAGCATGCTTCGCGTGCCGGGTGCACTCCACCGGCGGGATTTTTCGACACGACATCCCTGTCGTGGCGAAAAACGACGCGCATCCATGCACGTCGCCCTTCGGGTATTCCCCACCGGTTCCGTCGCTGCGGAAAGGGCCCGTTAGAGCAAAAGCAAGTTCAAGAGCAACAGCAACAACAACGGCGAAAGCCCTTGGCTCCTCCCCTGCCCGCGCGGCACATCGTGGATAAGACAATGTTCAACAAGATCCTGATCGCCAATCGTGGTGAAATCGCCTGCCGCGTTATTGCTACCTGCCGTCGACTGGGCATCGCTACCGTGGCGGTGTACTCGGATGCCGACCGCAATGCGCGGCATGTGCGGCTGGCTGACGAGGCTATCCATATTGGTGCTGCGCCGGCTGCCGAGAGCTATCTGCGCACCGAGGTCATTCTCGATGCTGCGCGGCGCAGCGGTGCACAGGCCATCCATCCGGGTTACGGCTTTCTCTCCGAGAACGCAGGCTTCGCGCGTGCCTGTCATGCTGCAGGGATCGTCTTCATCGGGCCACCGGCCAGTGCCATCGATGCGATGGGCGATAAGAGTTCGGCCAAGGCGTTGATGCAGACTGCCAACGTGCCGCTGACGCCGGGCTATCACGGTGAGCGGCAGGAGCCCGAATTCCTGCGCGCGCAGGCCGATGCGATTGGTTATCCAGTGCTGATCAAGGCCAGCGCCGGCGGTGGCGGCAAGGGCATGCGCAAGGTCGAGGCCAGTGCCGACTTCGAGGCCGCGTTGGCCAGCTGCCAGCGCGAGGCGCAGGCTTCGTTCAGCAATGCACATGTGCTGGTGGAGAAGTACGTCGAGCGCCCGCGCCATATCGAGATACAGGTGTTCGGCGACAGCCATGGCAACGTGGTCTATCTGTTCGAGCGTGACTGCTCGGTGCAACGCCGCCATCAGAAGGTGCTGGAGGAAGCGCCCGCGCCCGGCATGACCGCCGAACGCCGCGCCGCGATGGGCAAGGCGGCTACCGATGCCGCACGCGCAGTCGGTTACGTCGGTGCGGGCACGGTGGAGTTCATCGCCGGGCCGGATGGCGATTTCTATTTCATGGAAATGAACACCCGCTTGCAGGTCGAGCATCCTGTCACCGAGCTGATCACTGGCACCGACCTGGTCGAGTGGCAGCTACGTGTGGCCGCCGGCCAGCCGCTGCCGAAGACGCAGGAACAACTGCAGATCCACGGCCACGCCATCGAGGCACGGCTCTACGCCGAAGACGCCGACCGCGGCTTCCTGCCTTCCACCGGCACGCTGCGCCATCTGCGCCTGCCGCAACCCAGCGCCAATGTGCGCGTGGACGCAGGGGTCGAGCAAGGCGATGCAATCACCCCGTACTACGATCCGATGATCGCCAAGCTGATCGTCTGGGATGTGGACCGTGCCAGCGCCCTGCAGCGCATGCAGCAGGCCTTGGCGCAGTGCCAGGTCGTCGGTGTGACCACCAATGCCGCCTTCCTGCGCCGGCTGGTGCTGACCGACTCGTTCCGCACTGCCAATCTCGATACCGCACTGATCGAACGCGAGCGCGAGGCGCTGGATATCCACCACGTTGCTGCCAGTGACAATGATTGGGCATTGGCGGCTGTGCTTGCCGTAGCCAACGACACGCCGCACGGCAACGATGCATCACCGTGGGCAATCGCCGACAGCTGGCGGCTCACCGGCCCCGCAGCACGCTTGGTGACGCTGGAGCACCTGGAGCAGCGCAAGCAGCTGCAGGTGCGCGACAGCGCCAACGGCTGGCAGGTGCAGGTCGGCGACGCATCAATCAGCGTGACCGGGAAAACCGACAGCACTGGCTACGCCCTGCAGCTGGGTGAACGCCTGCAGCGCGGCCAGGCAATCCGCGAAGGCAACATGCTGTACGTCTTCGGCAGCGAACAGCAGCAGCGCTTCAACATCCACGACCCGGTCGCCGAAGCCGACAACAGCAACGACCATGGCGGCAGCCTGCTGGCACCGATGCCGGGCCGCGTTGTCACCCTGCTCGTGCAGCCCGGCACCAGTGTCAGCCGCGGCACGCCGCTGCTGGTGATGGAAGCGATGAAGATGGAACACACCCTGCAGGCGCCGGCCGACGGCACCGTGCATGGCTTCCGCGCCAAGGCCGGTGACCAGGTGGCCGATGGCGCGGTGCTGGTGGATTTCGAGGCGGGCTGATTGCCCGCCGCGTCTCAGCCAACCGACTCCCAGACCGCCTGTGCAGGATCGAACTCGGTGGTTTCCATCACCTCCGCACGCCATCCGAATCCGCAGATCGCCAAGGGGCTCTGCGCCATCGGATCGAATCCGAAGGTCTGTTCAATCTCTTTTTCGTTGATCGCCGCCGTTACAAAGGCACCGAGCCCCATCTCGGTTGCGCAGCCCAGCAGCAGCTGCGACAGGTGACCAACATCCAATGTCACCGCACGGTAGGCCTTCGCATGCCCCCTGTATTTCCAGTGCAGGCGATCAAAGCGCGGGGCCAGCACGATCATGACGTGTGCGTTTGCAAACCAGAACTGGCCCGCCACGAACCTTGCAGCGGCGCCTGGCTCCGGCGTCAACGCTCCAGGGATCAGCGTGAGCGCGTGCTCCATCGGGTGATAGTGATACAAGCCGGGCAACACCCCTTCAACGTTCTGGATGATGAGGTAGCTCTCGGTCGCATGCAGTCCGCCGGCTGATGGCGCGTTTCTTTTCAGGAAGATGCTTTCCTCGTCCAACCGATAGCTTCCGGTCGCAGCAAAGCAACGCCCCATCAGACGTGAGAAGACCGCCATCGACAGCGGTTTTGAAGTGTCAAAGTTACGGCAGGTGCAACGCATCTGCAGGCGTCGGTCCACCTCGTCCTCAGGCTGACGGGGCAGCATGATCATGGGCCCTTCCGGCGCAACCGTTGCCGGCGGGGGTGCACCAAAGCGCTGGCGCAACCCAGCTGCTGTCTGGATGCCTACCGAATCGATCGCAGCAACGCTGTTCCGGTCTTCCCATCGAGCCTGCCAGTGCAGCATAGCTGCTGGCCCCCACCAGCCCAGCTCGCGGATCCGCTCGTCCGACCGGATATGGCTGCCTTTGCCGCAGTCGCTGAACAGCAATCCTTTCCCAAGCAACTCGAGCTGCGGAGAGCTCAATGGCAGCGCTGTTTCCGTCCAGGTATCCGCATCAAACCCGCCCAGGACCTGAAGTGCCTCCGCGGACACCTCAACACCCTCCGGCAGATGCGGCGCCAGCGCCATCCAGCAGCCGCTCGAAACCAAGCCGGCACGGCCGGCAAGAACATCATCCAGGCTGAAGCGATCCACCCGCCTTGGCTCGATGAAAAGGTGTTTGCAACGGCGAAGGGAAATAACAGTGGAGGGCATGGGTATTTCTTGCAAAAAGAGAGCGCCCAGCGGGCGTCGGACCAAGCGGTGGTAATCCACCATCGTGAATACCGCTAAAGTTACCGTCTTTTATACCGCTATGTTGACCGAGAATCCTCAGCCACTGCCCGTGGCCTACTCCCCAAACAACTTTCTGGATTGAATGCCATGAGTAACGAAAAGAGTCTTCTCTCACAAGAAGACGCGGTTAAGCTTCTGGACCTCCTCAGCACCGATGATGCATTCCGTGAGTTGTTCGCAGCGAGCCCGTCCCAGGCGCTGCAGCAGATCAGCGCCTCAGCAGCTGCATCAAGCTGCACCTGCGAAACCAGCGGGCCGCTTGCGAGCAAGGCGGAATTCATGCGTTCGCGCGACGCCCTTCTTGCCCATCTGGCCGCCAACGCTGCCTTCTACATTCCTCATTGCTTCGTCTCGGGCCAGGTTGACAGCTCGCTGCAGCGCAAGCCGCAGATCTAAGCAATCACGCCCATCATCGGCGCGCCTGGCGCACGTCTCCCACGTTACGCGCCTTGAGCGCGTACGTGCCGGAGTTCTCCGCATAGGCCAAACCGCGCTGAAGCGCCAGCCACTGACGCTGGCTCTCGGCCAGTTCACGTCTCCCAAGCTTGGCCTGCAGGCTTGCAAGAACCACGTGTAGCTGCAGCAACTCCGTGCCGTCCACCTGCTTCTGTAGCCGGGCTACCGCCTCTTCAATACGCGGCCGGTCCACTTCCTGGCCTGCGTGTATCAACTGCAGGAGCTGTCGACTTCTTGGATCGTTCACACGCTTGCCCACATCATCAAGACGCGGCAGCCACGACGCCACCAGTCCCTGATGTCCGGCGCGCTGGGCCAGGTACAGAGCAGACGCGGCAATGAACACCCATTCCACCGTGTCCGCGCCCACGGCCTGCAGCGCTTCCTGCTGCAACCGCTGAAGCTCTCTTTCGAACGTCGCAGCGGCCACGGGGTGACCCATCTCGGGAAGCACCGCGAGCTCCTGCAAGCGAAAGACACTGCAGACATAGCCTTGGACTTTGCATTGACTCGCGCCCGCCCGTGCCTGCGCAAGCGCTTCTTCCGGCTTTCCTGCATCCACAGCGATAGCTATGCGCTGCAGCCACCCGGACATGTCTTCCTTTGGCAGTGAATCAAGAACCGACTGCGCTGCGGCAAAGTCATCCTGCGCCGCCAAAGTCGCGGCAAGCTCACTGTCGGTATAGCGTTCGTCAGACGCCCTTATCTCCTGGAAGTTCTGTTTGGCTTCATCAAGCTTGTTCTGTGCCAGCTGCGTACGTGCGAGCTGGCGCTGCGCGAGCAGACGTAGTGAGTTCTGCGGGACCACGGCTCCCCGCGCCGAACGCTCGGCTTCCGGGTACTGCCCAAGGGTGAACAATGCATTGGAGCGATTGGCGTACGCGGCGTGGTAGTCAGGATAAAGATCGCCGAGCAGCTTCCACTTGTAGGCGCTCTCTGCCGCACCGGCACCATTGATCTCCGCCCCCCATGCATCCAGGTACAAACCTTCGCGCGGTGTCAGATCATCGCGGTATGCAACTGCTTTCTGCAGCAGTTCCCGCGCAAGAATCGTGTCCCCACGCGAGTACGCGATCCGCATCTGGGCCATATATGCGGCGGCAAAAGCCGGATCCAGGTGCTCGGCCTGCTCCAGATAGGCCTCTGCGTCATCCCGCCTTTTCTCCGCATAGGCCCCAACCCCCATCGCATAGGCATGCAAGGCATCCAGATTGCTGGTGGCGACCCGTGGCAGCGGCAAGGATGTGCGCCCAAGATCATCGCTGGCCTCACCAAGTTTCAGGCGGATGGCGGCAGCAACCTTATCCAAGGAGCCCAAGGCCGAATCCAGCCCGTCACCGTCCGCATATGCGGAATACACGACCCTGCCGGACGCGGGATCCACAACC
The DNA here is from genome assembly GCF_056861425.1 of Stenotrophomonas sp. 21LCFQ19. Lineage (NCBI taxonomy): Bacteria > Pseudomonadati > Pseudomonadota > Gammaproteobacteria > Lysobacterales > Lysobacteraceae > Stenotrophomonas > Stenotrophomonas sp. 21LCFQ19. Next base: position 14,672 of record NZ_JBSPUF010000003.1, read on the forward strand.
TCCATGGTGATCCGCAGCTTTCCGTGCAGCTCCAGCACACCAGGCATGACCACGGCTCGCGCACCATCCCGGATGGCGACCTCCTTGGCTGTATCACGATCCAGCGGTTGGGAAGGATCCTTGCGCATCTGCTGCAGGGTCTCGCGCACTTTCAGGTCACTGAGGACATTCACATGGCGGGACTGCTCGAGACTGATTCGCAGTGCCTGCTGCAGGGCATCGTCCAGCACCAGGTTGCCGGTCTGGTTGCTGAAGTCGCCAACGACCACCCAATCCCGCTCGGCAAAAGCGATGGCTGGCTCGGGGCGCACCAACACCCATCCTACAGCGCCCACGGCAACCACCAGCAACAACTCGGCGACCAGCGCTGCCGGTCGCCGCCACAGCGGCAGACGTCGCCACGCCTTGCTGGAGCGGGCCGGCATGCGCAGTGGAGCGCTACCCGTTGTGCCCACTTCAAACACTTCCTGTGGCGTCGGCAGGCCCTTGAAGTACCAGCGACCGTGCGACTTCCATTGCAGGTCCGCACCGCGCTCGCCCAGCTCGCGTTGGCTTGGGCGCAACAGTGCTTCGGCCACTGACGACAGCAGGATCTGATTCGGTCGCGCCAACGCCATCAAACGGGCGGCGGTGGGCTTGGCCACACCTTCCACATCGACTGGCTTGGCGCCAGCAGCAACCGCATCCTCATCGTTGCGCCAGAACAGCACGTCGCCCACATGGATGCCGATCCGCGCCTGCAGCGGCAGCTTGCGCTCCCTGCCGATCTCAGCCAGCACATCCAGGTAGTCCAAGGCAAAGCCCAGCCCCTGGGTAGGCACGTCGAACAGCAGGAACATGCCATCGGAGCGATCGATCAGACGTCCTTTCCAGCGCTGCAGCAGCTGCAGCGCGCGCATGTCCAGGCTGCGGAACAGCTCGGCTGCCGCCGCATCGCCAATCCGCGCCGTCAGTGCCACCGAATCACAAAGATCGGTCAATACCAGCGTCTTCAACTGGCGGTTGGATAAAGGCCCGTCGGTCTCGCTGCTCATGCGCTAAACCGTGCTAGCCGAGGTCACCGGACTGCTCCAGGAACCACCGCGCGCGATTACCGCCTTCGCGCTTTGCCAGGTACAGCGCTTGATCAGCGCGCGAATAGGCGTCGTTCCAGTGGTGGTCCTCATCGATCAATACCATGCCGACACTCAGCGAACAGGCACCGACCGTCGCGCCGGGGTAGGCGATCAGGTGGCGCATGGCTTCGAGCACGAATTCGGCGGTGCGCGACAGACTGGCGGCGTCGGCCTTCATCAGCAATACGCAGAACTCGTCGCCGCCAAGACGGCAGGCGATATCGTCCTTGCCGGTCACCGAGGCAAGAATACGGCCGAAGCACTGCAGGGCATGGTCACCAGCAAGGTGACCGTAAGAGTCGTTCAAGCCCTTGAAGTCATCGCAGTCGAGCAGCAACAGCCCCTGCGGGCGATGACCGGAGCGGTGTGACTTCTGTAGAAAGGCGGTGAGCGCACGGCGGTTGCTGAGCCCGGTCAGATCATCGCTGTAGACCAGCTCACGGGTGTGGTGCAGCTCGTGGTTGGCGCTGTAGAGATTGCCGAGCGCGGTTTCCAACTCCTGGTTGCGACGGCTGAGCTGGGCGATCAGGCGCTGCTCGCTGGACACCACCCGCGACAGGGTACGGCGCAGGAAGAACACCACCATCGCCGGGTCCTGGTCGATCAGGCGATGGAAATTCTCGTGGGTGATCTCCAGCAACACGCTGTCGCAGTTGGCGCGCGCATCGCAGGAACGCGGGTGGCGCTCGATCAACAGACCAAGTTCACCAAAGAAGTCGTTGCAGCCCATCGGCTTGGGTGCCAGGCCGGCGCCGAAGTCCAGGCTGACCGTACCGCTGACGATGATGAACATCGAGCTGCCCAGGTCACCACGGCGGAACAGCACCTGCTCGGCCTGCAGCGTGCGGCGCACGCCGTACTCGGCAAACAGCGCAAACTCCACCGGCGACAACTGCGCGCGCAGTATCGCGCCTCCCGTCGACGTAGCGACGGAAAGTTCAGACTCCAGTGCCAGACCCCCTGTTCCCATGCCGCTCATTCCCTGCCTCATGGACCGCTCGCCCATCTCAGACGAGTAATCTCGCGAGCCTATCATCAAAATTATCGGTTTTGTGATCCGCCACACCGTTTGATACAGGGTCATGCCCAAAAAAAAGAAGGGGCTCGTAAGAGCCCCTTGGAAACGACCTGGCCAGCGCCCTCAGGCAGCGACTTCAGTCTGGAACTGCTCTTCCTCGGTGGAGCCGGTCAGCGCGGTCACACTGGAGGCGCCGCCCTGGATCACCGTGGTCACATCATCGAAGTAACCGGCGCCCACTTCCTGTTGGTGCGAGACGAAGGTGTAACCCTTTTCACGGGCGGCGAATTCCGGCTCCTGCACCTGCTCCACGTAGTGGCGCATGCCTTCGCCACGGGCGTAGTCGTGGGCGAACTTGAAGGTGTTGAACCAGTTGATGTGGATGCCAGCCAGGGTGATGAACTGGTACTTGTAGCCCAGCGCGGCCAGCTCGTCCTGGAACCTGGCGATGGTCTTGTCGTCCAGGTTCTTCTTCCAGTTGAACGAGGGCGAGCAGTTGTACGACAGCAGCTTGCCGGGGCTGGCAGCATGCACGGCCTGGGCGAATTCGCGGGCGAAGCCCAGGTCCGGGGTGCCGGTCTCGCACCACACCAGGTCGGCGTGCGGGGCGTAGGCGACGCCGCGGCTGATCGCCTGCTCCAGGCCGTTCTTCACCCGGTAGAAGCCCTCGGCGGTGCGCTGGCCGGTGACGAACGGCGCGTCATTGGGGTCGAAGTCGCTGGTCAGCAGGTTGGCGGCTTCGGCATCGGTGCGAGCCAGCACGATGGTCGGCACACCCAGCACGTCCGCCGCCAGGCGCGCGGCCGACAACTTCTGGATCGCCTCCTGGGTCGGCACCAACACCTTGCCGCCCATGTGGCCGCACTTCTTCACCGCCGCCAGCTGGTCCTCGAAATGCACCGCGGCGGCGCCGGCGACGATCATGTTCTTCATCAACTCGTAGGCGTTCAACACGCCACCGAATCCGGCCTCGCCATCGGCGACGATGGGCAGGAAGAAATCGATCGCATCCTCGGCCTTGACCTTGCCGTCGATGATGTTCTTCCACTGGATTTCGTCGGCGCGCTGGAAGGTGTTGTTGATGCGGCGGACCATGGTCGGCACCGAATCGTAGGCGTACAGCGACTGGTCCGGGTACATGGTTTCGGAGGTATTGCCGTCGGCGGCCACCTGCCAGCCGGACAGGTACACCGCTTCCAAGCCGGCCTTGGCCTGCTGCATGGCCTGGCCGGCGCTGATCGCACCAAAGGCGTTGACGTAGCCCTTCTTCGAGCCGCCATTGACCAGTTCCCACAGGCGCTCCGCACCGCGCTTGGCCAGGGTGTACTCCGGCTGCACGCTGCCGCGCAGGCGTACCACGTCGGCGGCACTGTAGGTGCGCTTCAAACCCTTCCAACGCGGGTTGGTATCCCAGTCCTGCTGCAGGGCGGCGATCTGTTGCTGGTAGCTGCTCATCGTGTCGTCCTCAAAAAAGTGGTGCGTACGTAAGGGGAAGGGTCAATCGATCTGCCGGTAGGCAGGCAAGGTCAGAAAGTCGGTCAGCTCGTCGGCGCGGCTGAGCTGGTCGAGCAGGCCGATGGCCTGGGTGATACGGCTGCCACCGGGCAGCGCGGAGGTATCGCCAAGGCGTGCGGGCAAGGCGCGCAGGGTGCTGGCCAGCAGCGCGAAATCGATCGCGGTGCCGTCATCCAGGTGCTGGTTGCCGGCATGCAGCCACTGCCAGATCTGGCTGCGGCTGATCTCGGCGGTGGCGGCGTCTTCCATCAGGTTGTGGATGGGCACGCAGCCGTTGCCGTCCAGCCAGGCGGCCAGGTAACGCACGCAGACTTCGACGTTGTTCTCGAAGCCGGCGCGGGTAACCGTGCCGCTGCAGGGCGCGATCAGTTCATCGCGGCTGGCCTGCACATCACGGCGCAGCACGTGGTGCTGGTTGGGGCCGGACATGTGCTCGTCAAAGATCGCGCGGGCCACCGGGATCAGCGCCGGGTGCGCCACCCAGGTGCCATCGTGGCCGGCGGTGACTTCGCGCAGCTTGTCGGCGCGCACCCGCGCCATTGCCTGCTCGTTGGCGGCGGCGTCGTGGTTGATCGGGATCTGCGCGGCCATGCCGCCCATCGCATGCGCGCCACGGCGGTGGCAGGTCTTGATCAGCAGTTCCGAATACGCCTTCAGGAACGGCTGGGGCATCGTCACCTGCCCGCGTTCCGGCAGCACCTTGTCGCCGTGGCGGCGGAAGGTCTTCAGGTAGGAAAAAATGTAATCCCAGCGACCGCAGTTCAGGCCGACGATGCGATCACGCAACACGTACAGGATCTCGTCCATCTCGAACACCGCCGGCAGCGTCTCGATCAGCACGGTGACCTTGATCTGCCCATGCGGCAGGCACAGCATCCCTTCGATGTGCGACAGCGCGGTCTCCCACAGCGCCGCCTCTTCCATTGACTGCAGCTTGGGCAGGTAGAAATAGGGGCCGCGGTCCTTGTCCATCAGGGTCTGCGCGTTGTGGAAGGCGAACAGGGCCGCATCGAACAGGCCGCCGGCAATCGGCTGGCCGTCGATCAGCACGTGCTTCTCGTCCAGGTGCCAGCCGCGCGGGCGCACGATCAGCACCGCCTGCTCTTCGAACGGGCGCAGCGTGTAGTGCTTGCCCGGGCCCTTGGCCGTGGCCGGCGCGGTGAAATCCAGGTCGCCGCGCACTGCCGCCTTCATCGTCTGCTGGCCGGCCAGCACATTGCGCCAGGTCGGCGAGGTCGAATCCTCGAAGTCGGCCATGAACACTTTGGCACCGGAGTTCAGCGCATTGATGACCATCTTCGGGTCGGTCGGGCCGGTGATCTCGACACGGCGGTCCTGCAGCGCGGCCGGGATCGGCGCCACGCTCCAGTCCTCCTCGCGGATGGCACGGGTGTCGGCGCGGAAATCCGGCAGGCCGCCCTGATCGAAGAAGGCCTGGCGCTCGCGGCGGGCCGCCAGCCGCGCCTGCCGGCCCGGCTCGACCGCACGGTGCAGCGATACGAGCAGGCCCAGCACGCCGGCCGGCAGCAGCGCGGACTGGCCGGCCAGCTGGGTGGTCAGGGTGATGCCCGGGGTCGGGCGGGGGGCGGACTGCTGGGCAACGACTGCGTGGGCGACGGCGGACATCGGAGGTTCCTGCGTATGTCGGGGACTCCAACGTGCCGCCGCAGGGAGGTATTTAACAAAACAGTTTTTGCAATGTTATCTATAAGTTGTGCTAATACTTACCTCAACATGCCCACCAAGACGCCCGTAACTCCGCGTTTTTCCTACAAGTCTGATCGGCTCAAGCCGCTGCGGGCATTCCTGCAGACGGTGCGCCTGGGCTCGGTTTCGCGTGCTTCGGAAGCGCTTTTTGTCAGCCAACCGGCGGTGAGCCTGCAGCTGCAGGCGCTGGAACGGGAGTTGGGAGTCGTGCTGTTCGAGCGCAGCGGGCGCCGGCTGGTGCCTACCCGCGAAGGCCAGCTGCTGTACGACATGGCGCAGCCGCTAGTGGAAAGCCTGGACGGCCTGCTGCCGCGTTTCCGCGAGAAGGTCAGCGGGTTGGATGCGGGCGAGCTGAATATCGCCGCAAATTCTTCGACCATCCTGTATCTCCTGCCGAAGATCGTCGAAAACTTTCGTCAGCAGCACCCGGATGTGCGCCTGACCCTGCACAACGCAATCAGTGCCGACGGCACCGACCTGCTACGCAGCGACGCCGCCGACCTGGCCATCGGCTCGATGATGGATGTGCCGGCCGACCTCAGCTACGCCCCGGTCTACCGTTTCGAGCAGGTGCTGATCACCCCGCCCGACCACCCGCTGGCGAAGAAAAAGAACCTGACGCTGGAAGACCTGTCGCCGTGGCCGCTGATCCTGCCGCCGCGCCGGCAGATCACCTGGCGGCTGGTCGACCTGGTGTTCCAGCAGCACCGCGTGCCGTACACGGTGGCGCTTGAAGTTGGCGGCTGGGAGGTGATCAAGCAGTACGTGGCAATGGGCATGGGCATCAGCATCGTCACTGCCCTGTGCCTGAACGACGGCGACCGCGACAAACTGGCGACGCGTGCGATGAGTGAGTACTTCCCGTCACGCAGCTATGGCGTTGTGGTGCGACGGGGCAAGGTGTTGTCGCCACAGGCCAGGGCGTTTGTGGAGTTGATCCAGCCGGATCTGTTTGCGCCGAGGCAGTACGACGACACCGGGCATTCGGAGCGGTAAGTTTTTTGGCTTTCGGCTTTCGGCTTTTGGCTTTTGGCTTTTGGCTTTGATGCCGTCATTCCCGCGCAGGCGGGAATCGCACTTGCCTCTGTTCTTGCCTCTGTTCTTGCCTCTGCCCTTGCCCTGGTCTCACACACCCAGCAAAGAGCGATTCCCGCCTGCGCGGGAATGACGGGTGCGTAGTTGGTCGGTAAAGGCCTCACAGCCTAGACTCATGGCATGTCCCTGGAACTCCGCCACCTGCGCTACTTCCTGGCCGTCGCCGACACCTTGCACTTCGGTCGTGCCGCCGAGCGCTTGGGCATGTCGCAACCGCCGCTCAGCCAACAGATCCGGCAACTGGAAACCCTGCTTGATGCACAGCTGTTCGTGCGCAGCCATCGCCGCGTGCAGCTCACACCAGCAGGCGACGTACTGCTGGAACAAACCCGCGACATCCTGCAGCGCATGGACAAGGCAGTCGACAGTGTGCAGCGCGCACAACGCGGCGAAAGCGGCGAGCTGCGCATCGGCCTGACCCGTGCGACACCGCTGTCACCGCAGATCCCGCGCGCGATCTACGCTTACCGGCAGCAGCACCCACAAGTGCAGATGCAGCTGCGCGAAATGAACAGCCTGCGCCAGATCGATGCCCTGCTTGCCGACGAATTGGACGTGGGCATCATCCGCAAGCGCGTGCTGCCGGACGAACTGGTTGCACAGCACCTGTTCGACGATCCCTTGGCACTGGTCGTGCATGCAAGCCACCCGGCGCTGCGCGGCAAGGACCCGGCAACGGTACGTTTGTCGTTGAAGCAATTCGCACTCGACCCGTTTGTCGGCTTCTCACGCGACTCCGGTGCAGGCATCCACGACCATGTGATCACCCTGTGCCGCAATGCCGGCTTCAGCCCGCGCATCGTGCAGGAAGCCGGTGAGTCATCAACCTTGATCAGTCTGGTCGCTGCCGGGCTTGGTGTATGCGTACTGCCCTCCTCCTGCGGCCACATCCAGGTGGAGGGCGCGTGCTTCGTGGAACTGGCTGATCGTGGTGCGGCGTCCGAGATCCAGTTGGCATGGCGGCGTGAAGCGGTGACGCCGTTGTTGCGGCAGTTCATTGCCTTGTTGAAGCGGGAAGTGGCGGCTTGAAGGGGAGAGTAGCAGCGGGAGCAAGGGCAAAAGCAAAAGCAAAAGCACCCCTCCCCAACCCTCCCCTGCGCTCCGCGCAAGGGAGGGGGCGAAGCTCAGTCCCCTCCCTTTGCCGCAGGCAAGGGGAGGGTTGGGGAGGGGTGCTTCTGGCTTCTGGCTTCTGGCTTCTGGCTCTCAGCTCTTCGCCTCAACCAACACCAGACCCGCCCCCTGCTCCAGCCGACGCCACAACCGCCAGGCCGCACCAACACCCGCCAACGTCAGCATCAAGCAGAAAACGCAGACGCCGGCCCACCCCCAGTGCGTATAGAACACACCACCCACGGCGCCCAATACGCTGGAGCCCAGGTAGTACGAAAACAGATACAAGGCCGACGCTTCAGCACGCAGTGCACCTGCGCGCACGCCCACCCAACTGCTGGCTACCGAATGGCCGCCGAAGAACCCAAATGTCGCCAGCGCGATACCCAAGGCCATCGTCGGCAACCACGGCATGGCCAGCAATACGATGCCAGCCAGCACCAAGCCAAATGACATGGCCAACACCGGCCCACGCCCGAGTCGATTGGCAAGCTGCCCCATCCACGCCGAACTGACGCTGCCCACCAGATACACAGTGAAGATCAGCCCGACCACCGTCTGGCTCAAGCCATACGGCGGTGCCAGCAGGTGGTAACCAAGGAAGTTGTAGAGCGTCACGAACACGCCCAGCAGCAGGAAGCCGCAGGCAAACAACCATGGCAGTGCTGCATCACGGAACAGCCCGGCAAAGCGCGCAGGCAATTGCAGCGGCTCGACGCGCTTGGCGCGGAAGTGACGCGATGCCGGCAGCTGCGTCCACAACGCCACGCTCGCCAGCAACGCGATCACGCCCACCGCTGCAATACCGGTGCGCCAGCCCCAATGGTCAGCCACCACGCCGGCAATCAAGCGTCCGCTCATGCCACCCACCGCGTTGCCGCCGATATACAGGCCCATCGCCAAACCCAGCGAGTGACTGTCCATTTCCTCGACCAGCCAGGTCATGGCCACGGCCGGCACACCGCTCAGGCTCAGGCCAAGCAAGCTGCGCAGCAGCAGCAAGGTGTTCCAGTCATCGGTCAAAGCGGTGGCGAGCGTGAGCAACGCAGAAGTGAGCAGCGACGCCACCATCACCGGGCGCCTGCCGATGCGGTCGGAGACCATGCCCGCCACCAGCATCGCAACCGCCAACACGCCGGTGCTCGCCGACAAGGCCAAGGCGCTGTTGCCAGCACTGATGCCGAAGTGGCTGCTGAAGCCCGGCATTAGCGGCTGCACGCAGTACAGCACGCCAAAAGTAGCGAAGCCGGCCATGAACAAGGCCAGCACCGCGCGCCGGAACTCAGGTGTGCCCTGGCGGATGTGGGGATGTTCGGCTGCCGTGTTCGACGCGCTGATCGGGGCCAGCGATTGGTTGCAGGCTGGCATGTTGCCGGGTTCGGGTTGCATTGCTTCCTGGCCTGTAGCGGCAGGCCGGTTGATTGGAGATGCGGGAAGCTTGAACCTGGGGATCGAGTCGATCCATAACCTGCTGTGTACGGATTGATATCTGCAAAATATTGATTGAGGCGTCTGTAGGAGCGGCATAAGCCGCGAAGCTGGCTATCCCGACCGGCACCGGCTTCGCGGCTTACGCCGCTCCTACAAACGCAAGCGCCTCAATGCCCGCTGCAATCGCAGCCCTTCCAGCCCGGCTGCTTGCTGGTCTGGCCGATGCCCGGGTTGAAGGTATTGCTCGGGTCCAGCTGCTGGTAGAACTGCGCCAGCGCCGGCTTGGCCGGATACAGGTGACCGACGTTGTGCTCGGCCGGGTACTCGGCACCGCGTTCGTCCAGCAGCTTCCACATGGCGTGTTCGATCGCCATAGGGTCTTCACCCTTGCGGGCGATGTAGTCCTGGTGGAATACATGGCACAGGAAGTGACCGTAATAGAGTTTGTGCAGCAAGCGCGCATCCAACTCGGCCGGCAGCTGCTCGAACCACGCGCGGTCGTCGCGGCGCAGGGCGATATCCAGTGCGACGATGTCCTGTACCTGCGCACGATGCACTTCGCGGTAGCGTACCGCCGCGCCAGCCACTGCGAACCGGTGCAGGAAGGCCTTGCGACCTTCGTCCGGCGTGCAGTGGAAGTAGTCGCCTTCATGCCCGGCGAAGAAGCCGCGCAACCACTGCTCAGTCGCTGCCGCATCCTGTGCGGAAACCTTGACCAGCAAATGGTGTTCATAGCGCTGGCGGAACTCGCCCATGCGCTTGGGCAGATGCGAGGGCAACAGTCCGGTCAGCAGTTGCATCGCGTGATCGGTGACGCCACGCAGGCCCAGTCGCTCGAACCAGCCATCAACCCGGCTCTTCAAGGCGAATGCCGCCGGTACCCGTGCGGTGCCCAGCTTGTCGATCAGCAGGAAAGTGTCCTTGCCGTAACGCTCACCGATGTCATAGGCGACGCGATGGATGTACTCGCCGGAAATCGGCAGGCGCTCGAAGCCGGTCAGCAGCTGGCGGCGGATCGCGGTAAGGCTTTCGGTGCTGTTGCTGCCGATATAGAACACCTCGGCCGCTTCCTTGGCGAAGGTGTCCAGGCGCACCGCGAATACGGCCAGCTTGCCAGCCGAACCCGCGGCTTCGTAATGACGGCTGGGGTCGGCGTTGAAACGCGCGGGCGTTGCCGCGTCCACCTGCCGTACCTGCTCGGCATAGCGCGGATCGGAACCGGCGCGCTCACCATCAACACGCACATCGGCGGGCTGGTAGTCGCCGGCCTGCAGGCGCTGCAGGATTTCCTCCGGCGTGTCGCCCAGGGCAATGCCAAGATGGTTCACCAGCTGCAGGCGGCCATCGCCATCCACCTGCGCGTACAACGCCATCTCGGTGTAGGCCGGACCACGCCGCACCAGCGAGCCACCGGAGTTGTTGCAGACACCGCCCAGCACCGAGGCACCGATGCACGAGGAACCAATCACCGAATGCGGCTCGCGCCCAAGCGGTGCCAAGGTCTGTTCGAGTCGGTCCAAGGTAGCGCCGGGCAGGCACAGCACCTGCCGCCCTTCATCGAGCAACTGCACGCCGGTCAGCCGAAGCGTGCTGATCAATACGATCGGCCGACCATAGTCGTTGCCATCCGGCGTCGAGCCACCGGTCAGACCGGTATTGGCCGCCTGCAGGATGATCGCCGCCCCGCCCTGCACCGCTGCCTGCAAGGCGCGCCACATCTCCAGCAAGCTTCCAGGACGCACCACCGCCAGCACAGCGCCATCGCCGAAACGGTAGCCCTTGCGGAAGCGGCGCGTGGCCTTGTCGCCGGTCAGTACATGGGCATCACCAACGGTTGTGCGCAGCTGCGCCAGCAGTGCTTCGTTCGCACTCATGCCAGGTTGACCAACGAATCGCGGCCGATATCGGCAATGCGACGTGCACCGGTCAACGTCATCGCCACGCGCATTTCCTTGGCGATCAGGTCCAGCAGATTGGCCACGCCAGCCTCGCCCTGCGCGGCAAGCGCGTAGACGAAGGCACGGCCGAGCAGCACGCTATCCGCGCCGAGTGCGAGCATGCGCACCACGTCCAGGCCAGTGCGGATACCGGAGTCGGCGAGGATCTTCAGATCGCCCTGCACCGCGTCTGCAATCGCCGGCAAGGCACGTGCGGTGGACAGCACGCCATCAAGCTGGCGACCACCATGATTGGAAACCACGATGCCGTCGGCACCAAAGCGCACCGCATCGCGCGCATCATCCGGATCGAGAATGCCCTTGATCACCATCGGGCCTTTCCAGAACTCGCGGATCCATTCCAGGTCCTTCCACGAAATCGACGGGTCGAAGTTGTTGCCCAGCCAACCGATGTAATCCTCCAGCCCGGTCGGGCTGCCGCGATAGGCGGAGATGTTGCCCAGGTCATGCGGACGGCCAAACAGGCCAACGTCCCAGGCCCAGCGTGGATAGGTCATCGCCTGGCCGATGCGGCGCATGCCGGCATTCGGGCCACTCATGCCCGAATGCGCATCGCGGTAGCGCGCGCCCGGCACCGGCATGTCGACGGTGAACACCAGCGTGGTGACGCCGGCAGCCTGCGCGCGCTCCAGCGCGTTACGCATGAAGCCGCGGTCGCGCAGCACGTACAGCTGGAACCACATCGGTCGTTTGATCGCAGGTGCCACTTCCTCTATCGGGCACACCGATACCGTCGACAGCGTGAACGGAATGCCACGACTGTCCGCCGCACGCGCCGCCTGCACTTCACCGCGACGCGCATACATGCCGGTCAGGCCGACCGGTGCCAGCGCAACCGGCATTGCCAGTTTTTCGCCGAACAACTCGGTTTCCAAGCTGAGCTCGGACATGTCGCGCAGGATGCGCTGGCGTAGCGCGATGTCGGACAGATCGGAAACATTGCGTTTGAGCGTGTGTTCGGCATACGCGCCGCCATCGATGTAGTGGAACAGGAACGGCGGCAGACGACGCTGCGCGGCCGCACGGTAATCGGTGGAGGCGGAGATGATCATGGGTCAACCGTGGGGAGAAGGAAGCCGCGAAGCGCGGGCACGCCGCGCTTCGTCTTCATCGAGCGTGCGCAGGGTCGTGTGCACGAACTCAAGATGGGTATGCGCTGCGGCACGCGCACGCTCGGGGTCGCCAGCCAATACCGCATCCATCATTTCGCGGTGCTGGTCGGACAAGGGGGAAAACGTCGTCGATGCGGTGTAAAGCTTTTCGCGGCTCTGCGAGATATTTGTCTGCAGCAGCTCGAACAGGCCGCGCATCACCTGCAGCAGCACCAGATTGTGCGAGGCCTCGGCGATGGACAGATGGAAGGCGGCGTCGGCGCGCGCTTCGCCGGCCGGATCGTCCTTGCCATGCGCATCCATCATGGTCTGGAAGGCCTGCGCGATGCGTGCGCGGTCGTCATCGGTAGCCCGCAACGCGGCATGCCAGGCGGTTGCGCCTTCCAGCGCATGGCGGATTTCCAGCACGTCGAAGCGGTATTCCGGATCGCCCTGGAACAGCGGCAGGTACGGCACCAACGGCTCATCCAGGGCTTGCCGCGCACGCGCTGCCGGCTCGGCGACATAGGTGCCACCACCAACCCGCGCCACCAGCAGGCCCTGGCTGCCAAGCTGGGCAATCGCCTCACGCAGCGCCGTGCGCGAGACCCCGAGCTGCACCGCCAGTGCGCGCTCGGAAGGCAGCCGGTCACCCGGCTGCAGTTGTTGTTCGTCCACCAGCACGCGCAGCTGCGCGGCCACCTTGTCGGAAATACGTTGCGTACTCATGCCGACATTGTGGCCCGAAGCTGCACTGCGTTGGCGGATGCGCGCGGCCATGGCTCAGGGAATCATCCAGGTCAGCCAATAGGCCTGCGCGGTGGTGATCAGGCCGACCATTACCGTGAAGATCAGGCTGTGCTTGACGGTGAAGCGGAACAGGTCCGATTCCTTGCCGGCCAGGCCCACCGCCGCACAGGCGATGGCGATGGACTGCGGCGAGATCATCTTGCCGGTGACGCCGCCGGTGGTATTGGCCGCAACCAGCAACACCTCGGACACACCGATCTGCTGCGCGGTGGTCGCCTGCAAGGCCGAGAACAAGGCATTGGACGAGGTGTCCGAACCGGTCAGGAACACGCCCAGCCAGCCGAGGAACGGCGAGAAGAAGGTGAAGGCCTTGCCGGTATGTGCAAGCGCCAGCGCCAATGTCGCCGACAAGCCGGAGTAGTTGGCGATGAAGGCGAAGGCCAGCACCATGCCGATGGAATAGATCGGCATCTTCAGTTCATTGACGGTCTCACCAAAGGTGCGCACCGCCGCACGTACCGGCATGCGCAGGTAGAGGATCGCAATCACCGCCGCCAGCATGATCGCGGTGCCGGTGGCCGAGATGGCATCAAACTTGTACACGGCCTCGTAAGCGGTGGGCGCGTTCACGATCGGCGGCATCTTCTGCACCAGCTGGTCCAGGCCCGGTACCGGCAGCTTCAGCACCCAGCTCTCCAGCGGGCCACCGGGGGCAAACAAGGCCTTGAACGGCTTGATGCTCCACAGCGTGACCATCGCGGTGAGGATCAGGAACGGCGACCACGCCTTGGCGATCTGGCCGGCGCTGTAACGCGGTGCGGCCGATGCCTGCGCGGCAGCGTCAGCACTGGCTTCGGTTTCAAAGCGGAAGATGCGCTTGGGCTGCCAGCGACGCAGGAACAGCGTCAGGCATACCAGCGATGCAAGCGACGCCGTGATGTCCGGCAGTTCGGGGCCGATGAAGTTGGAGGTCAGGTATTGCGCGATGGCGAAGGAACCACCGGCGATCAACACTGCCGGCCAGGTTTCCTTGATGCCGCGCCAGCCATCCATGATGGCCATGATCCAGAACAACACGATGATGGTCAGGAACGGCAGCTGGCGGCCGGCCATCTGCCCGATCTCGAACGCATCCAGACCGGTGACCTGGCCGGCGACGATGATCGGAATGCCCATCGCGCCGAAGGCCACCGGCGCGGTGTTGACGATCAGGCACAGTCCGGCGGCATACAGCGGCTTGAAGCCCAGCCCGACCAGCAACGCGGCGGTGATCGCCACCGGTGCGCCAAAACCTGCGGCACCTTCAAGGAAGGCACCGAAGGCGAAGCCGACCATCAGCATCTGCAGGCGCTGGTCTTCGGTCACCGACAGGATCGACGCGCGGATGATCGCGAACTGGCCAGTCTTGACCGAAACCTTGTACAGGAACACCGCGCCAATGATGATCCAGGCGATCGGCCACAGCCCGTACAGGAAGCCGAAACCGGCTGCACCCAAGGCCTGCGACACCGGCATGCGATAGAACAGCAATGCAACGGCCAGCGCGATGGCGACGGTGATGGTGCCGGCCAGCCAGCCCTTCATGCGCAGCACGGCCAGGGCAACGAAGAAGAAAGCGATCGGCAACAGCGCGATCAGGCTGGACAGCCAGAGGTTGCCAGCGGGGTCGTACAGTTGTTCCCAGGGCTGCATGCAGGTTCTCGTCAAAGGCGAAAGGCGGCCCACCCGCAGGTGGCGTGGCGGTGGTCGCGAACATTGGTATTACCAATATTCAATCTGTCTGACCAACGAACCGCGATTGAATCGCCGTTTTCGCGAAGATCCTATTAGACCATAGGGTTAATGATGGATATTGGTACTACCAATTAAACATAGATCTTGTGGGAGCGGCGTCAGCCGCGAAGCCAGTGGTGCCGGCGAACCGCATGGATGCAATGGCAAACAGACAAGGGCTGTATTGATGTCAGCTTCGCGGCTGACGCCGCTCCCACAAAAAAACAAAAACAAAGGCAAGAAAAACGGCACGTCTCCGTGCCGGTTTCTTCATTGCCATCGCCACTTACAAACGCCGCCACTCCGGCCCATCACCGCGTCGCCAATACACCGCCACTGCCTTGCCATACACCGTATCGGCATCCACCAAACCGAAGAAACGGCCATCAAAACTGTTACCACGATGGTCACCCACCACCAGCAACTTGCCAGCCGGAATGGTGATGCCATTGATATCCGGGCCGCCGCCATCACGCAGATCCAGCTGCACCTGCTTGCTGCCGAACAACTCCTGCGCCACGTCCTGGCGCAGCGGCTGCTCGTTGATGGACAGATAGCCGTCATGCAGCTGCACACGGTCGCCAGCCACGGCAACCACACGCTTGATCAGGCGCGTGCCATCGGCCGGCGAATCGAACACCGCCACGTCACCGCGCTGCGGTGCCTGCCCCGCCAACAGCTGTACGTCCGTGAAAGGAACGCGCAGACCATACGCACGCATATCCACCACTACCCGATCACCGGGCTGCAGGGTCGGCTGCATCGAGCCACTGGGCACCTGGTAGTGGTTTGCCAGGCTGTCGCGGGCAGCAAACAGCAGCAGCAACATCACCGCCAAAGGGAAGGCTTCGCGTCGCAGCCAGGCCAGCACGGGGTGGGGCGATGCAAGGGACGCAGTCTCATTCATGGCTGATCACCAACTCCGGGGTCAAGCCGAATTGACCGTCCAAGGCGGCCGAAGTTCCCCGTGATTCCGGCCCCCGGGCCACACACTTGCTACGCAGGCTTTACGCCGCCGCGCCCAGCCACCATCGCGATTTGACGCGGCTGCAGCGCATCGTGGCACCACCGCGCCGCATGGCGCTTGAACATGGTGCTACATGAGCGTTTTACTGATCCGGCACACCCAGAAGCCAATGCCGGATGCATCCTTCCTGCCTGCACATCTCGCAGGGCAGCCGCTGCAATGCCTGTACTGCGCCTCATTGCCCGCTTTGGCCCAATGCCTGCAGCACGCACGGCAGCATGCGCCGAGCTGGGTGCTGATCGAGAACAGCGCAGCCGACGCGGCGCAATGGACGCTGCACGGCCGCAGCGTATGCAACGCCCTGGACGCCCTGCCGGCACCGTACATCGAAATCGCCAGCAATGATGCCGATACGCTGGAGACCCATCTGCATCCGCACCACGCTGCAACTGCGGTGGTGGTCTGCAGCACTGGTACCGATGAGGCGCGACATCTGTCGCTGGCCATTGCCACACACCTGCTCAGCAATGGAAAAGGTGGTTGAGCCATGGCGATCTTCATCGTGCGTGGGCCCGATGCCTGTGATGCACTGCTGCAGGCTGCCGTGCCGCTGCCACGTCAAGTCATGAATGCATTGGTGCATCGCGCACTCGATGTCGGCATCAGCGTGGCACAGCGCAACTGCCGCTCCGAGCAGGAGCTGTTGGACTCGCTATGCGCTGCCGACCACAACCCGGACGACGTGATCCTGCTTGCACCGGCGGCCTGCGTGCACAGCCAGCGCTTGCAGCGGCTGCTGCCGCGCCTGCGCAATGCCTACGTGGAGGTTCACGAGGACGCCAGCGACGCCCCGCAGCCCTGCCTGCCGGAGCATCTTGGCCGTCGTCTTGGCATCGCCCAGGGCTACTGTGCACAAAGCTACGTGCTGGCCATGGAGCTGGCGCTGGAACACCTGTGCTGCAGCGATATCGGCGATCGCGTGCATGTGGGCACCTGAGATGGACACGCATCGCTACATCGTCGGCTACGAGGTCTATCTGGATGGTCATGCGTTCTGGTGGGGGCATCTGGCCGTGCATCTGCAGGATGCAGATCCGATGCTGTTGCAGCCGCAGCTGCTGCTGGATCATCTGTGTGCGACGGCGGCGCAGCGTCACGATGTTGCTTCGGCGCAGGTACGGTTGAAGATGATCAGTCGGTTGTAGCGGATGGTGTTCCTTTCTACCGGCCTCGTGGCCTACGCCGCTCCTGCACACCACGGGTGGATTGCCTGGAAAGCCCCTTGCCGAGCGTGGCTCGGCACTACATGCGGGCGTCTGGCCCGCTTTCGCAGTTGGGCCTCGCCAAATACACTCGGCCTGCCATCTTTGAACTGCAGGTCTTCGACTCCTCATGCCTCTACTCAACGGTTTCGCGCTGGGCCGGGAATTCGATATCGAGACGGAACTGGTGCAGGCATGTTCGGAAGCGCCCAACCACATCCTGGAACAGCTGGTTTTCAGCTCGGAACTGGACTTTGATCCCTGTCGTGAGCAACTGGAGAAGGCGCTCTCGCTGCGTTACGGCCCCTCTGCAGCGCCCATCTTGAGCGTGAACGGAGAAGTTTCCGTGGCCTGCTATACCTTCGCGAAGGACGCAACACGGGTCACCGCGCAGATCTCCTGCGAAGGGCCGAACTACCGCTGCCATGGCTTCATCCATGCCACCACCGGCTGGCAGCCGGATTCCAGTCCGTGATTCGTTATCATCAGCTCGCGGGCGTTTACACGCCGGCGTGAAGCACGCTTCGATTCCCAAGGACGATCCCTGACATGAATAGTCATTCCATGCTGCTGTGCTTGCTGCTTGCCGTTACACCGGCTGCGGCGGCGGATACCCAGGATGAAGCAGCCACAATGGCCATCGTCACCGCCGGCCATTGGCAGTCAGGGCAACAGCAAGGGATTTATCGGGTGCGCCTGGAGAATGTTGGCTTCGAGCACGTTTCCTGCCGCGTCTGGATTGAATGGCTGAGCGCAGCTGCTCCTGCAAAGCCCTTCGCTACCGTTGCAAAACTGCCGTTGGCGGAAGCATCGGACGGCTTCTGGTCGTGCCCCAACCGCAGCGGCACCGTGGCTCTGCACGATGCCTCGTTGCAGCTGCATCTGGTCCATGCCTATTCGCACGAGCCGCGCGTGCTCAATGTGGTGCTTGGGGCACCGGGGCACTACCAGCTGCAGGATGGGAACGTACCCTGAAACACCTGCCAATCGCTCGACAACAAGGCAAAGGCAGGCGTGACTTCACGCCGTACGCAGGCACTGCCCAACAAAGGAACACACCACCGTGACGAATGGAATCAGCCACACTTTGCTACCGACGACGAACACCGGGCAGCACACCTGCCGCGGCCTGGTGTTGGCAGGCATATTGCTGCTGGGCGCATGTGCCACACAGCCCGGTCCACTGGGCACGCTGTCCAACATCACGGTCACCGAGAGTGGCGTGGACAACGAGCGCGACGCGCTGCTGTGTCATGGATTCAAACCGGATCCCCGGCAGGTGCGTGCGTTCTTCCGCCAAGCGGTGCTGATCACCCCGCGCCAGCAACACGACTTCTTCCTGCATGGGCCCTGCTATGTGCGCGGCACCCTCACCACCGCGTACGAGACATGGCATTGGGAGCTGCGCAATGGCGGCACTGCGCGGGTGACTTCCGCTGCGGGCGATGATGCTTTCCTGCTGGCCGATCCGCGCGAGGAATCTTCGCTGGGCGATGAGTGAGGCCTGCACGGTTCTGTAGTGGGGGGGGCGGGGGGGGGGGGGGGGGGGCCGGGGTGGGGAAGGCGGGGCGGGGGGGGGCGGCCCGGCGAGCCATGCTCGGCAGATGCCTTGCCGGTAAAGCCTCTGCCGAGCATGGCTCGGCACTACCGCGTTACTCCCTCCCTTTTGCGCAGCAAAGGGGAGGGTTGGGGAGGGGTTGGCTCCGCGGCCTTTCCAGCGTCGCTGGCTTCGCGGCTTACGCCGCTCCCACAGAGCTGGCGGATGGTTTGGGAAGCCTCTGCCGAGCATGGCTCGGCACTACCGCTGCTGCTCCCTCCCTTTTGCATAGCAAAGGGGAGGGTTGGGGAGGGCTTGGCTCCGCGGCCTTTCCAGCGTTGCTGGCTTCGCGGCTTACGCCGCTCCTACAGAGCTGGCGGATGGTTTGGGAAGCCTCTGCCGAGCATGGCTCGGCACTACCCTCAGTAGTCTTCTTCGGCGGCGGCTTCGCGGCCTTGCTGGCGGATCAGCGCTTCTTCGCGGGCGTCGTTGATGGCGTGACGCACGCTGTCCAGGTCCACCGCGCGCTCGTCCGGGGTGAACTCGCCGGTCAACACGGTATCGGGCAGCAGATCGCCGGCCTGGAACAACTCCCACATCTCTTCGCCGTACCAGGTCTCCAGCAGCTCCGGTGCCCAGCGGCCGAGGTTGGCGGTGAGGTTG
Source organism: Stenotrophomonas sp. 21LCFQ19 (assembly GCF_056861425.1). Classification (NCBI taxonomy): domain Bacteria; kingdom Pseudomonadati; phylum Pseudomonadota; class Gammaproteobacteria; order Lysobacterales; family Lysobacteraceae; genus Stenotrophomonas; species Stenotrophomonas sp. 21LCFQ19. Next base: position 33,664 of record NZ_JBSPUF010000003.1, read on the forward strand.
TTGACGTCACGCAGCAGCATGGTGCGGGCGGCGTTGTTGCCGCCGGCGCTGACCACCTGCGGGAAATCGATCACCACCGGGCCATCCGGCCCGACCAGCACGTTGTACGGCGACAGATCGCCGTGGATCAGGCCACAGCACAGCATCAGCTTGACCTGCTGGACCAATACGGCGTGGAACTCGCGCGCCTGCTCGGCGCTGAGTTCCACCTCGCCCAGACGCGCGGCGCTGAAGCCCTCGGCGTCGGTCACCAGCTCCATCACCAGCACGCCGTGGAAATAGCCGAACGGCTCCGGCACGCGCACGCCGGCGTCGCGCAGCTGGTACAGCGCGTCGACCTCGGTGTTCTTCCAGGCCGCTTCGGCCTGCTTGCGGCCGTAGTTGCTGGCCTTGCCGATGGCGCGGGCCTCACGGCTGCCGCGCACCTTGCGGCCTTCCTGGTACTGCACGCGCTGCTGGAAGCTGCGCTGCGCCATGTCCTTGTAGACCTTGGCACAGCGGATCTCGTCGCCGCTGCGAACCACGTAAACCGCTGCTTCCTTGCCGCTCTTGAGCGGGCGCAGGACCTCGTCGATGACGCCGTCGTCTATCAGTACCTGCAATTGTTGGGGTGTTTTCACAGTGTCTCGGTGGCTGCGGGTGGCGGCTCGATCTGCATCGAACGTGGGCCGTCCGGGTGGGATCAGGCCGGCATATTGTTGCCGATGGTACGGAAACCGGCCAGCGATGGCAGCACCGGGGGTTCAGGCTGGACAGTTCCCATGGCACAAACGCGGACGGCCAGGCCTTGGGCCTGGCCGTTGGTCGGTGATCGCAGCTGGCAGCAGGTTGCGCCTACCCTCTCCCCAACCCCTCTCCCGGAGGGAGAGGGGCTAACGCCTCGCCTTAGCGGCTCAACACGCCCGGGTTCATCAGGCCCTTGGGATCGAGCTGGGCCTTGACCGCGTCCAGCACCGCCAGCGCGGCCGGGTCGCGGCCGGCGCGGTAGTCGTAGAACTTGCCCAGCTGCAGGTTGGCCGCGCCATGCGCGCGCATGGTGTCGGCGATCTGCCGCTTGAGCACATCAGCCGCGGCGCGTGCTTCCAGGTGTTCACCCGGGCAACCGATGCGCTCGCGGTGATCGGCATCGACGGTGCGCTGGTGGAAGGTGTTGTGGCTGTCCGGCCAATAGATGCAGGGCTCGATCACCACCGTCTGCGCGCCCACGCTGGACAGCAGGGTGCCAATGAACATGCCGTGCCTGTCCATCGTTTCCTGCTCGCGCGCGAACAGTTCCTGGAGTGCGTTGAACATGCTGGTGGCCTTGGAATGCGGCACCAGCGCATGCACCGGCGCCCAGCGCTCGCCCTGCGGGCCGAGCATCGAGTTCCAGGCGGCAAAGGGATTTGCGGCCATCATCTTGGGAATGGAGGGTTCAATGCTTTCACCAAACTCACCCACCAGCTTGCGCGCGCGGGCGACGCGATCGGCCACCTCGGCGGCGCTGTCGCCCTCCAGGGTGATATGCAGCGAGAACTGCTCCTGGTCGACGATATCGCGGCCCTTGACCGCCAGCTTCAAGCCGGAGATCAGGCCGCCCTTCCTGATCACATTGCCCAGCGCCTTGACGTCGCTGGATAGCCCGGCGCGGCGCATGCGCACGCGGGTCAGGGCCGGATCGAAGGCCGCCGTTTCGCTGGCGAGCCCATGCCGTGCGAGCACGCCAAGCGCGGTAAACAGGCCGTCGGCGGCCGGGAACTGCCAGGACAGGTAGTCGATATACGCGTGTTTGGGGATCAGCTTCAACACAATCCGGGTCTTGATGCCGAGCAGGCCGCAGTCCCCCAGGAACAGGCCGGTCAGGTCCGGGCCATACCAGCGGAAGAACGGCGCGGTGTTGGCAGCTGCGGCCGAACCGGTGGTGAGGATGTCGCCGTTGGCGGTGACTACCTGCAGGCCCAGCACCACATCAGCCGAACAGCCATAGCGCGCGGTGCCGTGGAAGATCGCGCCCTGTGACATGCCGCCACCGACCGTGGCATGCGAGCCCGACATCGGCCCGAAGTACGGGGTGCGCACGCCTTTGGCGTCCAGCGCGTCCTTCAGCGCACGCCAGGTGACGCCGGCTTCGACCACGACGTAGGCGTCTTCCAGATTGATCTCGACGATGTTGTCCAGCGAACTGGTATCCACCAGCACGCTTGGGCTCTGCGCGGCGGTATAGCCGCTGGTGTAGCTCATGCCGCCACCGCGTGCGATCACCGCAACACCGGCCTCGGTGAGTTGCTTGACCGCAGCGGCCAGTTGTTGCGCATCGTTCGGGCGCAACACTGCCAGCAGCGGCTTGCCCTGTGAATAGACATCGGTGGCGTAATACTCAAGCTCGCTGGCATCGGTGACGATGCTGCCGCCCCAGCTGGACTGCAGCGTGGCGATGACGGCGGTGGCGGTGTCGTTGCTCATGGGGGTCCTTCGGTTCAGGCGGACAGGGCGGCGGCGCGCCCCTGGTAATCGGATTCGCTATCGGTGATCACCCGCAGCGGCACCGGCAAGGCACGCAGGCGCGCTGCCAGATCCGGTGCGGTGACATCGCGCAGCAGGCCATGCAGGCGATTGCCCAGGCGCAGCAGTTCAACAACATTGGCATGCACCAGTGCAGGCGCTGGCGCATCCACACGGCGGCGCGCAGCGGCACTTGGCGCCAGCCACGGCCACAGCAGATGGCGCTCGCGCTCCCATTGCCAGGCATCGCAGAGATAGCCACCGGCGCGGTCGATGACGGTGCTGGGCAAGCCCTGCAACAGCAGCGCCTGCTCCTCGGCATCGAGCAGCCATGGCGAGTGCAGCACGACTTCGCTGACCCGCGCGCCCAGCGCATCCACCAGCGCAGGAACGTAGCCAGCAGCAGCGCCATGCGCTTCGATCAGCAACGGCAGCTCCGCGCTGTCGCGCACTGCGTCCAGCAAGGCAGCGACCACGCTGGCAGCATCCAGCCCGGCATCGCTTTCGCAGGAGGCACCGTGGCCGGGAAGGTCCGGCAGCAGGCACGCGCTGTCATCGTCATCAAGCTGTTGCGGCATCAGCGGGCGGGTGCCGGGCGCATGCAGGAACAGGCGCATGGCCCCCCGCCCTGCCCGCTCCCAGACCGCCATGTCACCGCTGGCGGTGGCGATGATGCGTCGCTGCCAACGGTCGTCCGCCGCTGCACCCGCGCTGCCGGCAACGAAGGCCGGCTCGGCCGCCAAGGTCTGCGCCAACCACGCATCCATGCTGTCGAGCATCGCCGGAATGCCCGCGGGCTCTTCAACCACGGTGACGTTGTCAGGCAGACCGTGCAGGCGCGGTCGGTGCGCCAACAGCGGATCGCCGTGGCGGTAGACCAGCCACGACGGCATCTGCAGCTGCTGCAGCCAGAAGTGATCGTTGTGGCGGAACGCCGCCGCATAACCGGCGCGGTAGGTGTCGCCTACATCCAGCACATCCATCACCGTTTCGCGGGTGCTTTCAGTGGTCTGTGGCGGAATCATCATCGCCGCGTCGGCGCGGCCGTCGTACCACGGGAAGTAATACTTCTGCTCGCGCATGCGCGACCACAGCCAGCGCAGGTGCGAGCCGTCCCACTGCGGCACGAACGGCGGCAGGTAGGCGTCGCCATACAGTGCGCTTTCCTGCGCGGTGAAAGCCGCATAGCCATCAACGATCAATGCAGCCACGCGCTGCGGGTTCGCCCAGGCCAACCAGGTGGCGATCAAGCCGCCGGTATGCATGCCGAACACCGCGAAGCGCTGCAGGCCGATGGCGTCGACGAACGCCAGCGTGGCCGCGCCGAACTCGGCAATCGTCATTGGATTGCCGGGCAAGGCATCGGAGTAGCCGAAGCCGGGCGTGTCCGGCGCAATCACCGTATAGCGGTCGGCGTAGCGTTGCTGCATGGCCGCCCACATCCGCGAGTTCTGCGGTGACTGGTGGATCAACAGCAACGCCGGGCCGCTGCCGGCAATACGGTAGTGCACCTGCCGTCCGTTGACGGAAGCGAAGCGCCGTTGGATCTGGGTCATGCCTGTTCCTTAGAGCCGTACCAGTGCCTTGCCCAGGTTCTCGCCATTGAGCAGGCCGATGAAACCGGCCGGCGCGGAGGCCAGCCCGTCGTGGATATGCTCGCGGTAGCGCAGTGTGCCGGCGGCGATCATCTGCGCCAGTTCGCTGCGGCATTGCGCAAAATCGGCCAGATGGTCGTAGACCACCAGGCCTTCAAGGCGTGCGCGCGCACCAATCACCGGCCCGAGATTGGGTCCGGCCGGGCGCTCTGCGCGGTTGTACTGATCACTCAGCCCACACAGCACCACGCGCGCATGCAGGCGCAGCAATGACAACGCCGCTTCCAGCACCACACCGCCGACATTGTCGAAGTAGCCGTCGATACGGTCCGGGCACGCTGCACGCAGCGCATTGATGAAATCCGGATCGCGGTAGCTGACGCAGGCGTCGAAGCCAAAATCATCGGTGACGATGGCGCACTTCTGCGCGCTGCCGGCGATACCGACCACGCGGCAACCCGCGGCCTTGCACAGCTGGCCGACGACACTGCCAACCGCACCAGCAGCAGTGGATACCAGGATGGTTTGTCCGGGCTTTGGTTGCAGGATCCTGCGCACACCCGCCCACGCGGTGAGGCCGGGGACACCAAGCACACCGAGGAAGGTACTAGCCGGTGCCAACCCCGCATCGATCAGCGTTGTGGCACTCGCATCCAGCACGGCCTGTTCGGCCCAACCGGTCATGCCGGTAACCACGTCGCCCATCTGGAAGCGACCGCTTCGATCCTCGATCACCGTGCCGATGCCGTAGCCCGGCACGATGCTGCCCAGCGGCGGGCACGGCACCGCATAGCGGCCACCGAGTAGCGCACGCAGGAACGGGTCCAGCGACAACCATTGCACCTGTACCAACAGCTGGCCGTCACCGGGATTCGGCAACGGCAGCTGCTGCGCTTCGAAGTCCTGCAGCTGCGGCAGGCCCTGTGGGATGTTTCGCAGGCAAACGGCCTGCATTGTGGTGTGCAGGCCGTCCATCATCAGAACGCGTTGATGCCGGTCAGCTCGCGGCCGATCACCAGCTGGTGCACGGTCTCGGTGCCTTCGTACGTGATCACCGATTCCAGGTTGAGCGCATGACGGATCGCACCGTGCTCGGTGGTGATGCCGGCGCCGCCGAGCAGATCACGGCATTCACGGGCGATGTCGATGGCCAGGCGGCAGTTGTTCCACTTGGCCAGCGACACCTGCTGCGGCTGCATCTGCCCAGCGTCCTTCAGGCGACCGAGTTGCAGCACCAGCAACTGACCGGCGGTGATGCGGCGGGCCATGTCGGCCATCTTGATCTGCGCGCTCTGGGTGGCGGCCACCGGGCGGCCGAACAGGATGCGTTCCTTGGTATAGGCCAGCACTTCGTCCAGGCAGGCGATGGCCGCGCCCAACGGGCCCCAGGTGATGCCGTAGCGGGCCTGGGTGAGGCAGCCCAGCGGGCCCTTCAAGCCCTTCACGTTGGGCAGGCGGTTGGCGTCGGGCACACGCACGTTGTCGAAGAACAACGCACCGGTCACCGAGGCGCGCAGGCTCATCTTGTGCTTGATCTCCTGGGCGGTGAAGCCCGGCGTGCCCTTCTCGATGACGAAGCCCTGCACGCCTTCGTCGGTATTGGCCCAGACGATGGCGATGTCGGCCACCGAGCCATTGGTGATCCACATCTTGGAGCCGTTGATCACCCAGTCGCCGCCGTCCTTCACTGCGCGGGTCTTCATGCTGGCCGGGTCGGAACCGCCATGGGCTTCGGTAAGGCCGAAGCAGCCGATCACCTTGCCGCGCGACATGTCCGGCAGCCAGCGCATGCGCTGCTCTTCTGAACCGTAGGCGTAGATGGGGTACATGCACAGCGAGCTCTGCACCGAGACGAAGCTGCGGATGCCGGAATCACCGCGCTCCAGTTCCTGGCAGATCAGGCCGTAGCTGACGCTGTTCAAGCCGGCACCGCCGTACTGTTCCGGTAGCGAGCTGCCAAGCAGGCCCATGTCGGCGATTTCGCCGATCAGCTCGGTCGGGAAGCGACCCTGGTCGAAGCAGTCGCCGATGATGGGCAGCACGCGCTCATCGGTGAAACGGGCAACGGAATCCTGTACAGCGCGTTCTTCCTCGCTCAGCAGCGAACGCACGTCGAACAAATCGTAGGGGTTCAGTGTCTTCAGGCTCATTACTGTCTCTGGAAGGCGCATCCGCGCCCGGAAGGTAGGGGATAAGGTAGTTCAATCAGGCCGAAAGAATTGCTGCAGCTGCACGCTCGCCCGAGGTTACGGCCGCTTCCATGCCCGGAACCTGCAGTTCGGTCTGCTCGCCAGCGAAGTGGATGCGCCCGAACGGGGTGTTGGCCCAGCGCAGGGTCTGCGCGAAATGACCCGGCGCAATCTCCGAGAACGCGCCGTCGGACAAGGGATCATTGCCCCAGCTGCGGGTCTCCAGCGGCAGCAGCGCGCCCTTGGACGCAGGCCGCAGCCGTTGCATGGCGCTGATGGTCCAGGCGAAGCGAGCCTCGCGGTCCAGCGTGTCGGCCTGTTGGGCCATGGCGCCGTTGAGCCAGACGATAAGGCGGTTGATCTGGCCATCGGCGCCGGGCACGGCAAACACGCGCTGCAGCGGGCCATCGCCCCACAGCGACAGCGGCAGGCCATCGTCTTCCCAGAACCTGCGGGTGGGCTGCAGGTGGATGGTGGTGACGGCGTTGGAACGACGTGCCGACCAGACTTGCTGCTGTGCGACCGGCGGCGCCGGATCAATGACGATGCGGCTGAGCGGGCCGCTGGGCAGGGCCAGCACCAGATGCGCGGCGCGGAAGCGACGGCCATCGGCGCAGCGGACTTCCACGCCGCTGCGAACAGACTCGACCCGGGTGACCTGTGCATCGAGCAGCGGTGGCTGCGACAGCGACGCCGCCATCGCCTCCGGCAACGCCTGGCTGCCGCCCTGCACCCAACCGGTACCCTTGGAACCGAACCGACGCAGCGCATCGCGGCGCAATGCATCGAGCGCACTGATCGAGTGCAGTGACGAAAAACTATTGCCGATATCCATCCATCGCATGGCCTGCGCCGACCAGCCCTTGCTGGCGATCAACTGTGACAGTCGGATATCCAGCGAGAGATTGGCCGGATCGCGCCAGCTGTCGACGGCCGGCAGGCCAAGCTCGGCAATCGCGGTGGCCAGCAGCATCGGCGGCAACAGGCCATGCTCGCGGCCTTGCAGGGTATTGAGCGGGCTTTCGCCCCAGGATTTTGCCGGCACCAGCGTATCGCCGATGGCCAGGCCCAGCCCGGCAGCGGTCGGCAACGCGGCCGACGGCGGCACGATGCCGACACCGACACGCCTGGCGTGGGCGTGTACGCGCTCGTAGGCAGTGCCGACTTCGACACCGCCGATTTCGAAGCGGATGCCATTGCGCACCACGGTCTGCAGGCGGCCGCCCACGCGCGGATTGGCTTCGAGCACCGTGACGCGGGCTCCACCGGCTTCCAGGGCATGGGCAGCGGACAGACCGGCCAGACCGGCGCCTACGACGATGACGTCACTGCCGGGAATCTTGGCGTGCAGCAAGCCGGGCAGCAGCGAAAGTGCAGCCATGCCAGAAACTCCGTTGATGAAATCGCGTCGTTGCATTGCGGCTACCTGCGGGTCGGGGTTGCTTTGCTTCGTAGTTGTTCTTGCTTGAAAGGCTGTCGTTCCGGCGCAGGCGGGAACGACGATCTGCTGGTGTGCCGGTGATGCCAATCAAGCGCAGGCTGGGACGGCGCAATGACCCTCCCAGCCCACCTCACCACCTAGAACTTGTAACTAACCTCAACGCCATACATACGCGGCAACGAAGGCGTCAAACCAAAGTCACGCAGGTTGGTCACCGCCAGTCCGGTCAATGGCGGCACCGCCGGCACGGCGACGTAAGCATCCGGATTGATGGTGCGCTGCGCGTCTTCCAGGGTGCGGTCGTTGAACGCATTGGTCACGTAGGCCGATACCTGCAACTGCTCGGTCGGGCGGATGCTGAAGCGGAAGTTGGTGCGGGTGGAGGCGCCGATGTACGCCAGGTTGTCGACCTGGATGTAGCGCTTGCCTTCGTAGTTGACGTCCATGTTGGCGGTGTATTCCCAGCCATTGGACAGCGCACCGTCATACATCAAGCCCAGCGTTGCCTTGTGCTTGGGCACGCGCGGCAGGGTGGCCCCAGCGGCATCTGCGGCCGGGTCAGCCAGTGTCGGTGCATTGCTGCTGGAGAACAGATCAGCCTGGTCCTGGCTGATGAACTTCAGGATCTCGGCATCGGTGAACGAGTACGCCAGGCTGACCAGCCAACCCTGCGCGAACGCCCACTGGCTTTCCAGCTCGAAACCGCGAATGCGCGATTCACCGACATTGGTGGTGTAGCTGGTGGAGAACAGCGAGCCGTTCTTGCGGGTCACCGGACCGGTTTCGGTCAGCTGCTGGTTGGTCCAGTCAATCTGGTAGAGGTTGGCATTGATGCGCAGGGTGCCATCCAGCCAATCGCTCTTCATGCCCAGTTCGTAGTTCCAGGCTTCTTCTTCCATGTAGGTGTTCAAGCCACGCGCGATCAGCGCGTCGCGGTCGGCCTCCTGGAAGTCGGCGCGGTAGACGTCGGTATTGAACCCGCCCGGCTTGTTGCCCTTGGATACCAGCCCGTACAGGTTCACGTTCTCACGCGCCTGGTAGCTCAGCGTCCAACGCGGGGTGAAGCTGCTGAAGGTCTTGTCCAGCGCATACGACTGCCGATAGGTGTTTGCGCCGAGCACGCGCACATCGGTGCCGCCCTTGCTGATTTCATCGCGCGCATAGCGGCCTTCCAGCGAGGTGGTCCACTGCTCGTTGATGCGCCAGTTGATCAGGCCGTACAACGCCTTGTTGACGGTCTGGTCGTCCGGATTGGTCGGGATCGGCGTGACCACCTTGCTGCCACCGATGGTGTAACCGGTCAGGTCGCCGCCCCAGCCCGGCTGCGCGTTCTGCTCGTAGTAGTACGCGCCGAGCATGCCCGACACCACCAGGCTCTGGTCGCTGGTCAAACGGATGTCCTGCGACCAGTTCTTGACCCCGCTGTTGGCGAAGCTCTCGAACGCGCCGCCGTAGCCACGGATGGCGCTGTAATCCTGATCGCTGGCAGCGTAGGTTTCGCTCTTGTTGTAAGCCGAGGTCGAGGTCAGGTTCCAGCCATTGGCGAACAGATAGTCCACCACCACGCTGGTGCGCAGCAGGTCGGTCTTGCGGCCGGAGAAATAACCTGCGGTCTCGAACTCCCTGGTGTTCAGCGCGTAGTCCGACGGTTCCTTCAGCTCACCGCAGTAGTAGCCGCGACGGCGCGATTCCAGGACCGGGTACAAGCCCAAGTGCAAGCGATTGGCGTATTCGGGCAGGTAGCAGTTGAGGTTGTCGCTGCCCAGGCGCGCGGCGGCGAAGTGCTGGTCGCGGCTCTTCTGCTTCATCACCCTTGCGGTGATGTCCAGCGAATCGGTCGGTGACCAGGCGATGGCGGCCATGCCGCTGATGGTCTGGGTGCCGTTGAGGTCCTTCCTGCCGGATGCCTGGTTGTAGAACACGCCATCGTTGCCACGCTTGTTCAAGCTCAGGTCGTAGCCGAACGAGCCGTCTTTATTCCCGCCCGAGTAGAACAGGCCCATCTTTTCCTGGCCGTAGTTGCCAGCGCCCAGGGTGAGCTTGCCGCCCGGCGCACTGCCCGGCCGCTTGGTGATGAAGTTGACCGCACCGGAGAAGGTGCGGCGACCGAAGGCCGCCGACTGCGGGCCACGGATCACTTCCACGCGCTGGATGTTCTCCAGCCCGTAGCTTGAGATGTCACCTTCAACGTAGATGCCGTCGATGAAGAACGAGGCATTGGCCTCGCCCTGGATATTGGACATGCCGCGGATCACCGGGCGGTCGAAGCCGCGGCCATAGCCGGACTTGAACGAGAAGCTCGGCGACAGGTTGGCGATGTCGCGCACATCGGTCAGGCCCTTCTTCTCGATGGTCTGCTCGGACATGGCGGTGATCGGCAGCGGCATCTGCTGCAGCGGCTCGGACACGCCGCGCGCGGTCACGGTGATCTGGTCAAGGCTCTGCACGGCATCACTATTGGCTGCCGGCGGCGCGGACGCTTGATCGCTGTCGGCAGCGGCAGCGCTGCCCGTGCACAGCAGCAGCGCGAGCGCGATCGAGGAGCACAGCAGGTCTGGCTTGATGGTTTTCATGGAATTCCCGACTGCAAGGTGTGTTCGGTATGGATTGGGAGGATGGATGCGCCGTCTTGGGGGAGGGTTCCGTCCGGTGTTTCCGTACTTCAGTCCTGCTGTTTCGCCGCCGCGCCCTGCTTGAGCTGCTTGTAGGCGCTCCAGCTGGTGACGTTGGGCTGCACCCAGGTTTCGGGTGCGCGGGCGTATTCCGGGTAACGGCTACGCACGAGTTCCTGGATATCGGCCGGCAGCTCACTGACCGATGCGCGCTTGTTGCCCTGCGCGATGTACAACAGGCTGCCCGGGCGCATGCCCAGCTTCATCCATGGCAGCCACGGCCCGATGCGGGTCCAGCCATAGGTGACCGGCACGCTCTTCAACGCCGGGTTTTCCAGGTCTGCGCGCGGCGCGAAGAACATGAAGTGCTCCGAGCCCATGTAGGTCGGGCCACTGGACTCGGCGGGGAATTCGGCCGGCTGCAGCGGATTGGGATAGGCCAACGGAATGTTGAGGGTCAGCATCACCTGGTCGCCGGCTTCCACCCATGGCAGGTGCATCGGCCGGCCTGGTGCGTTGAGCACGGTGTTGACCGGATCGTTGGCGACCTGCACGACCTCGTTGCGTTCGCCGGACAGCGGGTTGTCCCAGCTGTCGATGATCTTGCCGGTCTTCAGGTCGCGGTAGAACGTGAGCTCACGCGTGTACAGGCGCCACACACCATCTGCCTGCTTCTCGGCACGGCAGATGTTGTAGCCCTCGAAGCCCATCAGCGGTGCGGCTTTCTTGCCCGGCTCCTGCGCGAACAAGGTGCCGGCCCACCACAGGATCTCTTCCTGCTTGGGGTCCAACGAGCAACGCAGCTTGACCATTGCCTCGACGCTGCCCTGTTCGGACTGCAGATCCAGCGCTTTTGCCTGTGGCGAAAGTGCGATTGCGACAGCCAGCAAAACCGATGACATTCGAATCACGTCCAACCCCCGATTGAAATGGAGCGATGAAGCCAGTGCCTTGGCCTGCTCCGGACCACGGAAGACAGGCCAGTGGGCCCATCAAAGATGACATATAGCTATATCATTAGTACATGTTTGTCCAATCATTTGTAAGACCTTTGTCGCCAACCCCGCAGCCCTGCTGGAGGGCGTGAAAACACCGCTGCAGTGGGCATGGCCAGGACTGCGCAGGATGTTGCCTTGCAACAGAGAAGCCCCCGTCCGGGCCGTGAAAATGGGCACTGGATTTTTGTCCGGACATTTGAGAAATTCGGGACCCAGGTCGTTTGCTTGGTCCACGGGAAGGCCGTCCCGACAGGGGTTGCGGCTGATACACGAAGCAAGCGCACAGGTATTACCCCGGTGCTTGACCCCAACCAGACCTACATGACATATAGATATAACTTTAGAACTTGAAGCCTCCCGAGGAGTCGTCATGAGTCAGCAAGCCCTGCCCCCCAGTTGGCAGCACGTGGGCCGCCATGCGGTCTTCCCTGACAGCGCGCTGGATGACACCGCCCGCTTCGATTTCCTGGCCAACCTCAATGGCTACCTGGCCACCCAGCTCAGCCCCAAGGTCAAAGCCGCCTACGAAGGTCGGGTAAAACCGGCGTTCGAGAAGGAGAAAGGCCGCGCCCCGCAAACCCGCCACGAAGTCCGCAAGGCGATGGCCGGCGATGCGATTTACCAGACCTGGAGTGCCCTGCGTCGCAGCAGCATGGAAATGCGCCAGCAGGCCGGTCGCGGCCTGGTGCTCAAACAGGTGGATGCGCTGATCGAGAAGACGCGCGTACTGAACGCCAGCGACGACGGCCTGCAGCTCGATCCCTCGGTGCAGGTGCCGCGCTATTCCAGTGCGGTCGACATCCACTGCATGCCCGGTGGCTACCACACCGAATTGCTGGCCGATGACGTCTCCGCCGCCGCCAATTACGACTGCGGCATCTTCGCCACCACCGGCGGCATGCTTGGCCGTTACAACGATGGCGGCGGCCAGGCCTTGGCGCAGTGGCTGCAGGAAGAACACCCTGGTTTCACGCCGCGCCGCATCCTCGACATCGGCTGCACCGTCGGCCACAACATCGTGCCGCTGGCGCAGGCCTTCCCTGACGCCGAAGTGATCGCCATCGACGTGGCCGCGCCGATGCTGCGCTATGCGCATGCCCGCGCCCGTGCGCTCGGCATCAACAACATCACGTTCCGCCAGGCCAATGGTGAAGCGCTGGACTATGCGGATGGTTCCTTCGACCTGATCACAACCGCCATGTTCTGGCATGAGAGCTCGGCCACGGCGATGCCGCGCAAGCTGCGCGAGATCCAGCGCCTGCTGGCCAGTGGCGGCCTGACCGCGCATCTGGAGCAGCCGCAATACCACGGCATGGACCCCTACGAGCAGTTCATTCGCGACTGGGATGCGTACAACAACAACGAGCCGTTCTGGAGCGTGATGCACGAGTACGACCTGCGCCAGATGATGGCCGCAGCCGGCTTCGATGCCGAGCGCTATTTCGAGACCAAGGTCCTCGGCGTGGTGGACAGGGACATCTTCCCGGTCGCCAGCGAGAGCGGCGAAGACCACGGCCGTGCCGCGCTGTGGACCATGTTTGGAGCCTGGAAAGCATGAGCATCGATCCGATCGCCCTGGCCGGCAGCCGCGCCCGTGGCAAGCGTCCCTATTTCTTCAAGGACCCGGACGTGGAGCGGGTGCTGTCCATCGCCATGGCCATCGCCATGGAGAACGCGGTTACCCATCAACGCCTGGACGCGCTCGAGCGCCTGATCGAACACAAGGGCCTGCTCAGCCGCGAGGAACTGGACCAGTTCCGCCCGGACCGCGAGGCCGAGGCACAGCGCACGCTGTGGATGAAGGAATACATCGCCCGGGTGCTGCGCATCGTGCAGCAGGAAACCGAGGCAGTGGAAGGCGGTGCTATGGACGTGCCGATGGAAGAAGTGATGGATGCACTTCGCAACGAATGAGGCCAAGCCTCAACTGATGACATCAATACGACCACAGGAAACCGCAATGCCGAACATGCAACTGCACCTGCCGCTGCTGGCCCGCCACGAAGGCGTCTGGGACGGCGTCTACCGCTACTACGATGCCAACGGCGACAAAATAGACGAGCACAAGTCACGCCTGATCTGCCGCTTTCCCGCCGACGAGAACGTGCCGTACCACCAGACCAACCATTACAGCTGGGCCGATGGCAAGGTGGAGGTACGTGACTTCCCCACCCGCTATGAATTCGGCCGCGTCATCTTCGACAACGAGCTGATCTATGGCTGGGCCGCCGAAGTGCCGCTGGACGATTACCACCGCACGGTGATGCTGTACTGGAAGCGCAAGGGCGAAGAAGGCCTTGAGCTGTACGAAATGATCCAGCTTTCCGACTGCGGCCAGCTGCGCAACCGCATCTGGCATTGGTACAAGAACGGCGTGCTGGTCCAGCGCACGCTGATCGATGAGACGTTCGTCAGCCGCGACTGGCAGAAGATCAAGGGCGAGAGCTTCAACGGCGATCCGATCTGATTTCGCAACTGAAACGATGACTCGGGGCGCCTTGGCGCCCCGAGTCTGTTGCGGTGGTGCAGCGGTGGAGTTTGCGATTGCGGCTGTGAAGCCCCTCTCCCGCCTGCGGGGTGAGAGGGGCAGCTTACGAACCACTGGTTCGTTGCCCGTCGAACGTCCTTGCGCCAGCGCAAGGGCCGGGGCGCGGAGCGGGGGTTGGGGTGAGGGGAAGCTTCTAGCGAGCAGACCCAACGCTTTAAAAAGCCTTTAAAGCTTTAAAAGCTTTTAAAGCTCCCCTCATCCGCCCCTCCGGGGCACCTTCTCCCGCAAGCGGGAGAAGGGATCAAGAGCACAAGCAACAGCACAAGCAACAGCAACAGCAACAGCAACCGCAACCGCAACCGCAACCGCAACCGCAACCGCAACCAACATGATCCAGGCTATCCATCCCCGAGGTACCCGATGAGCAACACCCGCAGACATTTCCTCGGCAGCGCCGCCGGCTTGGCCGCACTCGGCGCCGTCGGCCCCGCCCTGCTTGGCAGCTCGGCGCCCGCACAGGCAGCCATGGGCAAGGGGCCGGATGCGCTCAACGAGCGCACCGACGGCACCTACGCCACGGTTGAATTGGCCAAGCCGACATGGACCCTGGGCCTGGTGCAATCGCGCGTGCACAGCTTCGATGCCAAGGAATGGAAGGCGGGCAGCAAGCGCAATCTGGCCCATATGCTCGAGCTCATCGACAAGGCGCATTACCACGCCAAGCCCGATCTGCTGCAGTTCCACGAGTTCCCGCTCAGCGGCTGGCGCAAGTGGACCCGCGATGAAATCCTCAAGTTCGCCATCACCATTCCCGGCGAAGAAACCGAAGCCATCGCCGCCAAGGCACGCCAGTACGGCACCTGGATCGTGTTCGGCGCCTACGCCACCGATCCGGACTGGCCGGGCCACGTGTTGTCGATCACCACGATCATGAACGACAAGGGCGAGATCGTGGACAAGCACTGGAAGGCGCGCAACCTCAAGGGCGCGTTCCCGGACTTCGAGCTGTTCACCACCACCACCTATGACGTGCTCGATCGCTACGTGGAAATGTACGGCCGTGATGCGGTGGTGCCGGTGACGCGCACGCCGCTGGGCAATATCTGCACCAGCTCCACCCAACGCGAGCCGGAGCTGTTCCGGGCGATGGCGTTCAAGGGTGCCGAGGTGTTTCTGCGTACTGCCTCGGGTGGTTTCTCGGACATGGATATCGCTGCCTGCGCGATGTACAACGGCGTCTATTCGTCCATCGTCAACAACTCGATATCGCCGGACAACGGCCCGTACTTCGATGATCCGGGTTCAGGCGGCACCGCCCTGTATGACCCCAGCGGCAAGATCGTCGCCGAGGCGCAGAGCAAGGAAGAAACCCTGGTGCTGGGCCGCGTGCCGATCGCCGAGCTGCGTGCACGCAAACGCCAGCCTGTCGTGCACATGGATCTGTTCCGCGACGTCTACGACACCTACCAGAACGCCTATCCGCCCAACCTGTGGTCTGAGTACCTGCCCACTTCGCTGGAAGATGCGGCGCGCTACATCCGCGGCAAGTCGCGCTGGAAGTAAGTTGAACCGACAACGGCGCCGCAAGGCGCCGTTGCTTCATCCGGCGCCACCTCTGCTTCCGGCCGATCGAACCAAGACGGCTTCAAACCACAGCGCGCGGTACTGCCCACAGCTACTCCAACTCACAGGCAGGTGACGCTGCTCGGGGCAAGCTTAGTGTCCGTTCTGAGACGACGGAGTCGCCAATGCCAACCGTCTTCCATCTCGGCCTGCTGCTGTGCTGGGCGGTGGTGCTTGGCTATTGGGCCATCACCGCACTGCGCGCCAAGCCGGTGACCCGCAGCGAATCGCGTGCCAGACAGTTCCTGGCGTACTGGCTGCCGTTGATCATCGCGGTACTGCTGCTGGGCCCGGGCCATTGGTTCGGCCACAGCTGGCTGCGTGAGCAGTTCGTTCCGCATTCAGTGGCGATCTACACGTTGGGTCTGCTGCTGTGTGCGGCCGGTGCCGCACTCGCGCTGTGGTCACGCTGGCAGCTGGGGCGCAACTGGAGCGGCAACGTGCAGATCAAGCAGGCACACGAGCTGATCAGTAGCGGCCCGTATGCGCATGTGCGCAACCCCATCTACAGCGGCTTCCTGCTGATGTTCAGCGGCACCGCCTTGATGGTTGGCGATTGGCGCGGGGTGATCGCCGTGGCAATCGTGTTCGCCTCGTTCTGGGTCAAGCTGCGCCAGGAAGAACGTTTCCTGATGGCCCACTTCGGGCCCGCCTACAGTGCCTATGCTGCACGCACCAGACGCTTGATTCCCGGCCTGCTGTAAGGCCTCAGGCGCCGCGCTCCGGGTCATCCTCACCGCCGCGCCCTGCGCCGTAACCCAACCCGGCGCCCATGCCCATGCCGGCGCCCATGCCGCCCATGCCGCCACCACCGGCACCGCCTTTGCCACCACCCGCGGCGTCCTTGTCGGCGCCTTTGCCCGCGCCCTTGTTGCCGCCACCGCTGCCCGCCGGACGCAACGGCCCTTGCCGGGGAATGGCGACGGCAGCCGGTATCACTTCCAGGTCCAGCACGCTGCGGACGAAGTCGCGCAGTGACACCACCAGCTCGGCGGTATGGATCGGCCGGCCCTCGACCATATCGGTGGCAGCGCGCGCGGCCAGCCGCACCTGCTCCTCGGTGCCCAGCAGGATCACATCCGACAGCGCCGCCTCCACCGCATCACGGATGCGCCGCGCCCGCTCACCCGCCTCGCCTGGATCCGGGCTTGGCAACAGCAGGGCACCGTCGGCGGTGGTAGCGGTCTGTCCCTGCGCCAGTTCGGCCGCACGTCGGCGCAGATCGCGCAGATGGCTGGGGTCGACGCTGAGATCGCCTGTAAAGGAACCACCCAAAGTCTTGTAGGCGGCAATCAGGGTCTTCAGCCGCTCGTTGATCTGCCGGTTGGCCGCCTCACGTTTCTGCTGCACCGCCTGCATCACCAGCAGGCGGATGCCCACGCCGATCAGGGTGATGATCGCCAGGCCCACCAGCGTCGACAGCAGGCCCTGCCAGGAACTGAAATCCAGACCACGCATCCGCGCACCCGTTGCTGCAGGCGCACATGCGCGCCGGGACCTGCATCGTACCGGCAGCATGCCAATCCCCACCAACGGCACAGCCACTGCGGCGGGCGGACGCGGTATCGTGTCGCCCTCTTCTTGTCCTAGAACCCGCCGATGCCCAGCACTTCTTCCGCCCCGGCCAGCGCCCCCTCACACAAGCTGGAACGCGCGCTCAAGCCGCGCCAGCTGATCATGATGGGGCTGGGCAGTGCCATCGGCGCCGGCCTGTTCCTGGGCTCGGGCGTGGGCATCCAGGCCGCCGGGCCGGCAGTGCTGATCTCCTACCTGGTGGCCGGCACCCTGGTCATCATCATGATGCACGCCATGGGCGAGATGGCGGCCGCGCGGCCGGCCAGCGGCGCCTTCTCGGTGTACGCGGCCGATGCCCTGGGTGCCACTGCCGGGGCCACCGTGGGCTGGCTGTGGTGGGCGCAGCTGGTGGTGGTGATCGCGGCCGAATCGGTCGGCGCGGCCGGCCTGCTCAATACGGTCTGGCCACAGTTGTCGGTACCGATGACTTCGTTGGCCTTCATGCTGGTATTCACCGCCATCAACCTGCTGGGCGTGCGCAATTTCGGCGAATTCGAGTTCTGGTTCGCCATCCTCAAGGTCGGCGCCATCATCGCCTTCATCCTGGTCGGCATTGCCCTGCTGCTGGGCCTGCTGCCGAACGTGCCCTCACCCGGCCTGGCCAACATCACCGGCCATGGCGGCTTCATGCCCAAGGGCCTGGCCGGCATCGGCGCGGCCCTGCTGGTGGTGATCTTCGCCTTCGGCGGCACCGAGATCGTGGCCGTGGCCGCGGCTGAAACCCAGGACCCAGAGCGCAGCCTGGCCCGCGCCATCCGTACCGTGGCCTGGCGCATCCTGGTGTTCTACATCGGTTCGATCGGCGTGATCATCGCGGTGGTGCCGTGGAACAGCGAGACCCTGAAATCGCCATTTGCCGCGGTGCTGCAGGTCGCCAACATCCCCGGGGCCGCCACGGCGATCACCCTGATCGCGGTGATCGCCCTGCTCTCTGCGCTGAACGCCAATCTGTACGGCGCCTCGCGGATGATCTATTCCCTGGCCGAACGGGCCGAAGCGCCGCGCTGGCTGGGCCTGACCAATACCCGCCAGGTGCCGGTAGTGGCCGTTCTGGCCAGCGTGCTGTTCGGCTTCGTCGCCACCGTGCTGGAGCTGATCTACCCGAACAAGGTGTTGCCGGTGCTGCTCAACGTGGTCGGCTCCACCTGCCTGCTGGTGTGGACCATCACCCTGGTATCGCAGCTGATCCTGCGCCGTCGGGCCGACCGCCTGGGTACGCCGCTGCCATTCCGCATGGCCGGTTTCCCCTACCTGACGGTGCTGGCACTGGCAATCCTGGCGCTGATTTTCGCGCTGTTGCTGGCCACCCCGGAAACCCGCCTGCAGTTCCTGTCGATGGCCGCCTTCACCGCTTTCATCGCGCTGTGCAGCGGCTTGGCAAGGAAGTCGCAACGCGGCTGACCATGCCAGAACAGGCTGTTCGCCCGCCTACGACCATGGCGGGCTTGTTTTAACGCGAAACTAACGGCAGGCTGCGCCCATCCGAGGCCAGTCATGCCCACTCCAGACCCCCGCGTAGACGACTACATTGCCAATGCCGCCGCTTTCGCGCAGCCGATCCTGCACGAGATCCGCCTGCGTGTGCACAGCGGCTGCGCCACGGCTGAGGAAGCCATCAAGTGGGGCATGCCGGCGTTCCTGTACAAGGGCAAGCTGCTGTGTGGCATGGCCGCGTTCAAGGCGCACGCCACGCTGGGCTTCTGGCAACGCGAGGCCGGCAGCGGCGATGACTCGGCCATGGGCCAGTACGGCCGCCTGCAGTCGCTTGGCGACCTGCCCGGCAAACGCGAATTCACAAGCCAGCTACGGGCCGCCATGCAACGTATCGATGCAGGCGTAACCCGCCCCAAAGCGGCCCCGCGCGCGCCCTTGCCGATGCCCCCGGCCTTCGCCGAGGCGCTGGCCGGTGCAGCCGTCGCCAAGGCGCACTTTGACGGTTTCAGCCCCGGCTACCAACGCGACTATCTGGAATGGATAGGTGAAGCCAAACGCGACAGTACCCGCCAGCAGCGGATCGCCCAGGCCATCGAGTGGTTATCCGATGGCAAGCACCGCGGTTGGAAACATGAGAAGCATTGACGTGGACCGCGCCAGCGATTCCACTTGCCGCAAACATCCCCCCATCAGTCCTGTTGCTACGCCATGATCGACCTAGAAGACCTCATCCAGCGCTCCATCGACCCTGAATCCGTCAGGCTGGAAGGCACCCTGACAAATCCGCCGTCGTTCGGCGTATATGCCATCGAGAACATCGACGACGGCAGCACCCATTACCGCTTTGGCAACCACCCGGTGCGCAAGCAGGAACTGGAGGACAAGTTCGGCAGCGCCGAGCTGGAGTACCTGTTCCTCAGCCGCGAAGACGCCGCTGCATTGACCGCGGCCCTGAATCGCCCCGAAGCGGACTGAGCAGGCCGAGGTAGCCTGGAGCCATGCTCCGCTGGGGCATGCAACTGTAGAGCCGAGCCATGCTCGGCTGGAGCGTTACCGATAGAGCCCCTTGCCGAGCATGGCTCGGCACTACGCTGTTGCTCCCTCCCTTTGGCGACGCCAAGGGGAGGGTTGGGGAGGGGTTGGCTTTTCGCCGCCTGATGCAGCTGGGGCTTCGCGGCTCACGCCGCTCCCACACACCCGCCGGGAACGCCCCTTTGCCGAGCATGGCTCGGCACTACGCTGATACTCCCTCCCTTTGGCAACGCCAAGGGGAGGGTTGGGGAGGGGTGGCTTTTCGCTGCCTGATGCAGCCGTGGCTTCGCGGCTTACACCACCCCTACATCCGCGGGGAAAGCCCCTTTGCCGAGCATGGCTCGGCACTACATTTCGTTGCACCGGTGAAGCCCCTTGCCGTGCGTGGCCCTGCACCACAATCGTGCGGGTTCTTGATATTAGTCATCGAGAAAGCAGGCCTGCTGCGCGGAACATGGAACTACCCCCGAAGCCGGATAGTTCGCACCATGCTCAGCCCCACCCAACGCGACCTGATCAAAGCCACCGTCCCCCTGCTGGAAACTGGCGGCGAAGCGCTGACCAAGCATTTCTATGGGCGGATGCTGAGCCAGAGCGATGTCGCGCGCCCGCTGTTCAATCCCAAGCACCAGAGCAGTGGCGACCAACCGCGTGCGCTGGCCAACTCGGTGTTGATGTATGCCAAGCACATCGACCGCCTGGAAGCACTGGGTCCACTGGTGGGTCAGATCGTCAACAAGCACGTTGCCTTGCAGATCCTGCCGGAGCATTACCCCATCGTCGGCCACCACCTGCTGGCCTCGATCCGCGAAGTGCTGGGCCCGGATATTGCCACCGACGAGATCATCGACGCCTGGGGCGCGGCCTACCAGATGCTGGCCGACCTACTGATCGGCGCCGAGGAAGAAGTCTACGCTGCCAATGAAAAGGCCCCGGGCGGCTGGCGCGGCGCGCGCACCTTCCGCGTTGCCGAGAAAGTGCCCGAAAGTGCGGAGATCACCTCCTTCCATCTGGTGCCGGTCGATGGTGGCGCGGTGGTGGACTTCAAGCCGGGCCAATACATCGGCATGAAGCTGGAACTCGACGGCGAGGAAACCCGTCGCAACTATTCCCTGTCGCGCGCAGCCAATGGCGTCGGTTATCGCATCAGCGTCAAGCGCGAAGGCAACGGCAAGGTATCCAACCATCTGCACGACAAGGTGCAGGTAGGCGACACGCTGGAGCTGTTCGCCCCGGCCGGTGATTTCACCCTGGTTGCCAGCGAGCGCCCGGTCGCCTTCATCAGCGGTGGCGTCGGCATCACCCCGACCCTGCCGATGCTGGAGCAGGCGCTGGCCAGCGGCCGTCAGGTGCATTTCATCCATTGCGCACGCAACGGCCAGGTGCATGCCTTCCGCGAGTTCATCGCCGACAAGCAGAAGCAGCACCCGCAGCTGCACAGCTACACCTGCTACAGCGAGGCACTGCCGGGCGATGCCGCCGACGCCGAAGGCTTCCTCAGCCGCGAACTGCTGGAGCAATGGCTGCCGGCCGAGCGCGACGTGGACGCCTACTTCCTCGGCCCGAAGCCATTCATGGCGCAGGTGAAGAAGCTGCTGCGTGATGTCGGCGTGCCGGAAGCGCAGAGCCGTTACGAGTTCTTTGGCCCGGCCGCGGCATTGGAAGCCTGAGTCGCGTCATAGCAAGTGTGCGAGGTAGAAGGACGGCGGGGAAACCCGCCGGCCTTCTTTGTCGTGGCGGCTACGCAAGCGCACGCGACAGCGCTAGGATGCGGCATCGCTCACTGCCCAGGGGAAATGCATGAACGTCTATGCCGTGGTGTTGGCCGCTGTATCGAGCTTCCTGCTGGGCGGCTTGTGGTACTCACCTGTCCTGTTCGGCCGTGCCTGGAACCGCGAGAACGGCGGCGAAGTACCGCAAGGGCATCCGGGCAAGGTCTTCGGTGTGGCCTTTGTGTTTTCGCTGGTGGCTGCGTTTGCTTTTGCCTGGTTTGTCGGCCCGCAGCCGGAGCTGCGCAAGGCCTTGCTATGTGGCCTGGTTGCCGGTTTCGGAATCGTCGCGGCCAGCTTCGGCATCAACTACCAGTTCGCCCAGCGCAGCGGAAAACTATGGGCAATCGACGGCGGTTATCACACCGCCCAGTTCCTGCTGTTCGGCCTGATTCTGGGGCTGTGGCACTAAGCCCATAGCAGCAGCTGTTGTTGCTGTTGCTGTTGTTGCTGTTGCTGTTGCTGTTGTTGCTGTTGCTGTTGCTGTTGCTGTTGCTGTTGTTGCTCCAGCCCCCTCCTTTGCGCAAAGCGCAGGGGAGGATTGGGTAGGGGTAGCTTTTGCAGTTGCCATTGCTGCGGCTTTCCGCCCGCGAGTGCCCTTCCGCAACAGCGGATTTGACGGAAGCCCCAATGGAGCGACGTGCATCCCTGCACATCGCCCTTCGGATTCTTTCCGCTGGCGCCTTCGCTGCGCAAGCGGGACACGGAAGAACGCAGGCAAAAAGTATCCACGCTGCCCCATCACTGTCGATGATGACGTTCTTTACGCATATCTGCTCCATATGTAGAAACAGAATTTGTCACCTCGAACCTCGCGGGCAAAAATCCCCTCGCTTTCTGCAAAGACATTCGAAAGCACGCTCAAGCGACTTCACCAACTGACAGATTCACCAGCCAAACGGTTGAATGATTGCCGGGTGCTACGCAAGCGCGATCTGGCACTCTTCAAACCTGCTGGCATCGGCATACATGCATCGAACTCCCCCGCATCATTGACAGCAAGCAAGGCACGCCAAAGCCAATGGAGGCAGTCTTCTGGCGGGTTTGCACGCGCCAGCAACATTGCCGGAGTGGAATCTTCAGTGACACCCACACCTAGCATTTCAAGGAAGAAATTTGTTCATCACAACGGATCGATTGGATGATGCCGTGCTGGCGAAGGCGGTACACGAGCAGGTTTTGGCAGTACAAGTGAAGCAGTTCATCCCCAGGGAAACCGCGATGGAGATTGGCCACCGCATCCTGGGCCAAGGATTCGACAGCTACGTCAATGCGCCCGATATCGGCAGGATAGGCATGGCGCTGTACGAAGCAGAAAATATCCCTGCCCGCCTCGATGCCTACTTCAATACAGCCTTGGACAACATTGAGGTGTTGCGGAAGCGATGCATGCCATACGCCTCACCCATGGATATGCTTCGCTGCACGCTGGATGAAATGTGGCCTGCTGGCGCCCAACTCGAGCATCTTTATGGACGCAAGGCGTATACCGGCCTGTCACGGATCGTCCAGCCCGGGGTGGAGTTCCTCGCCCACCACGACATCCTCGCGAAAGATGCCCCCGAGACCTTCCGCTCGCATAGTCTCACCTCGCAGCTGGCAGCAAACATCTACCTCACCATGCCGACAGATGGCGGCGGACTGCATATCTGGCAGTCGGCGATCTCCGCTGCGGAGTTTGATGGCATGCGCGGCGACAGCTATGGCATAGATCCATCCCTCCTCGGCAAACCGACACTACATATCCAGCCCGAAGAAGGCGACCTTGTCCTGTTCAACTCACGCCACATGCACGCTGTCACACCCGGATCGGACAAGCCACGTTTGAGCCTGTCCTGTTTTGTCGGCTACCGCGGCGTTGCCAGCCCTTTGACGTTCTGGAGCTGATGGGTGAGCAACCATTTCCACGAATTCGTATCACTGGCGCTGATTCATCTGCTGGCAGTCATTGCACCAGGCCCGGACTTTGCCGTCACCGTGCGGCAAAGTGTCAGGCACGGCAGATGGGCGGGGGTGCAGGTAGCCATCGGCATTGGAGCCGGCATTTCCGTGCATGTCCTCTACACACTGCTCGGCGTCGGTGCGCTGCTGCACGCCAATGCACTGCTGATGACCGTCACCAGGATGCTCGGCGCGACCTATCTGCTCTATCTGGTGTATTCGTTCCTGCGAAGCGCTGGACGTTCCAGCTCCACCGGAAAGCTCGACGATGCCGGCAACCCTGCCGCACTGGGCTGGCGCAGGTCTTTTCTGCTTGGCTTCATCACCAATGCGACCAACCCCAAGGCGACGCTGTTCTTCCTCGCGATCTTCACCACGGTGGTCAGCGCCGGAACACCGTTGAAGGTCCAGGTGTTCTATGGAATCTGGATGTGCCTGGTCAATGCCGGTTGGTTTGTATTGGTGAGCGTATTGTTTACCCAACAGGCAGTGCGTGACCGGTTCCTGCGCATGGGTGGCTGGCTGGAGGGTGCCATGGCAATGGTCTTCCTTGTTTTCGCTGGGCGCCTGCTGTGGGAGGTCGCCAGCAGCCTGCCGTTGTTCCTCGATCAGTGAGCCGTGGCTGGCATGCAGGAACACAGGCTTGCACCAGGCTCCATGCGCTGTCGAAGTACGAAGCAAACTGCCACGGCCATGAACGAAAAGCCCGGGCAGGTTGCGCCGTCCCGGACGCCGCTGGGCCGCGGCACAGGAAGCACGCTAGACCAGGTTCGCACGCAACCAGCGCATCACGGTTTCCACCGTACCCAACTTCTGCGGTACATCGAGGCCGATTGCCCGCGCGAAGCCATCAGCATTACGAATGAACGTCTGGCGCGCGATCCGCTGCGCCTGCTGCACCGTCGACTGCTGCCGGCGCAGCTGCACGATCTGCACCGACGGTCGTCCCGGCGGCGCGAACTTCTGGTAGCGACGCAGCTCATCGGCGACAAGACTCACGTCGTTGTCTGCCTTGAGCTGGCCTTCACCCGCCAACAACAGCTGTTCCAGCGCCGAACCCGTGGCAGTCAGCGCATCGCCTTCGGCAGCGAACATTGCCTGCGTACCCAACAGCGCCAGTGCGCCATCGCGCTGCTGCAGTCGCTGCAGTTGCGGTGCCCAGGGGAAGCTTGCAGGAGGGGTGGCCATGGTTGTCTGGAGTAATGGAAGGTGGCGCACTTTACGGGTTGGAGCAGGGATGTTCCAGCGAAGGACTCCCCTCGCCACAACCTCAACCAATAACCCGTTTGAACGGTGGCAGGGAATCAATGATGCGCTTGCCATACCTGCGCGTCAGCAGGCGCGAATCCAGGATGATTACCCGCCCGGTATCGGTCGAGGTGCGAATCAGGCGCCCGGAAAACTGGGTCAAGGTGCGCAACGCATGCGGGATCGCGATCAGGTTGAATGAGTTCAAACCACGGCTCTCGAACCATTCGCTCAGCGTCGAGGTCTGCGGGTCGGTCGGCACCGCGAACGGCACCTGGGTGATCACCACCGTGGTGCAGGCCTCGCCCGGCAGGTCCAGGCCTTCACCGAACGAATTCAAGCCGAACAACACCGAGCCTTCACCCGCCGAGGTGCGCTTGATGTGCTCGTCGATCATCTTCTGCTTGGCGCCGTCGCCCTGCACCAGCACCTTCTTGCGCAGCGTCGCCGGCATCAGCTCGGCCACCTTTTCCATCTTCCAGCGCGAGGTGAACAGGACCATGCTGCCCTTGTCCCAATCCAGCTCGTTGACCAGGTACTTGGCCACTTCCTTGGGATGGCGCTCGCGGTCATCCGGCGTCACCGGGAACTGCGGCACGATCAGTTCAGCCTGGTTCGGCAGGTCGAACGGTGAGGCCAGCGACACCATCTCCGCTTCCTCGGGAATACCGTTGTCGATCGCCAGCGACTGGAAGTCACCGCCACCTGTCAGCGTCGCCGAAGTCATCACCACCGAGTCCACTTCATCCCATAGCAGCTTGCGCAGCACCATCGCCGCCGATACCGGCGAGCAGTGCAGGATGTAATCGCCATCGCGTGACATCGTCACCCAGCGCGCGATCGGCGGCTGGCCTTCCTTGTCCTCGCGGCGCCAGCCAGCCCACAGGTTGTACTGCTGCTCGACCATTTCCTGGGCCATGCCCAGGTTGCGCTGCAGGCGTTCGACCGCCGGATCATCCTGCTTGCCCTTGGCCACCGCCGAGGCCGCCGCCGTTGCCCAGTTGAGCAGCGTGCGGGTTTCATCGGCCAGCACTTCGATCGGCTGGCGCCAGGATTCAGGCAGGCGGCCATTGGCAGCGCGCCACATCGGTTCGCGGTCATCGGGCTGCGGAATCCACACATTGCCGATGTCATCGCGGAACGACTTCAGCAACTTGCTCACCCGCGATGCCACATCGATGGCTTCGTTCGGCAGCAGGTTGCCGATCTTGTCCTTGTCCACGGCGCGGTAGGCGCCGGCAATCAGGATCTGCAGGCGACCGGTGCGCTTTGCCATGTCGTCCAGCGGCAGATTGGCTGCGCCCTGGTCGATGGCGACGTTGCCGATGTGGTGGCCTTCGTCCAGCACCAGCAACATGTCGCCAGGCGGCGCGATCAGCGGCTGGCCGCTGTCACTGTCGCCCAGCGACAGCGCCGACAACAGCAGCGCGTGGTTGGTGACGATGATCTGTGCGTCGCGTACTTCGGTACGTGCGCGCAGCACCGGGCATTGCGCCGAATACGCGCAGCGGCGCCCAGCGCAGGCCGAGGCCGGCGTGGTGATGCGCATGCGCAGCGTGGGCGTGACGTTCTCCGGCGCGTTGTCCAGATCGCCGTTCCAGCGGCCCTCGATGAAGGCCTTGGTCAGCTTTTCGGCAACGTCCATTTCAATCGGCGCCAACGGCCGGTCGTAGAGCTGCACGTCGTCGCCGAACATGCCTTCCTGCACGCCCTCGCCCTGCGCTTCGGCCGCATTGCGGGTGCACAGGTAGCGGGTGCGGCCCTTGGCCAGCGCAACGGTGGCCTGCAGGCCGGTGGACTTGAGGAAGTTGGGGATGTCGCGTTCGACCAGCTGCGACTGCAAGGCCACGGTGCCAGTGCTGATCACCAGCTTCTTCTTGCTGGCCAAGGCAATCGGCACGCCGGCGGTGAGGTAGCCCAGGCTCTTGCCGACGCCGGTAGGTGCTTCCACCACGCCGACGCCGCCTGTGCCCAGCGCGCGCGACACCACGCCTATCATCTGGCTCTGCGAGCGGCGCGTGCTGAAGCCCGGCGTGTTTGCCTGCAGCTTGCTGTAAGCGTCACGGATGCCGGTTTTGATGTCCTCGGTCAGCGCCCGTGGTGCTTCTACTTTTTCCGTCACGCCAACCTGCCAGCAGCTCAATCAAGGCGGGTATTTTCCCATACCCGCCCGCATTCACCGAATGCGTTGCCGGCTCAGGGTTTACCGGGAGCCTGTGGCCGCCGCAGGGCCTGCACCAGCGCCCAGGCCAGCATGATGTAACCGACCGCTTCCAGCAGCGCCAATCCAACATGACCGATGCTGAGCAGCGTATTCATCGCGCCCATGCCGGAATAATTGCCAGTGGCGATGAGCACCAGCGGTATTGCCGTCAGCCCACCGCCTATCAAGGTGACGGCCAGCAGCAGCGAAAGTGCGCCCAATGCCACGCTGCGCACCTTGCCGCGCGGGGTATCGAGCAGCATCACCACGGCAACGCCAAGCGCGATCATGATCGGCAAGCGGTAACCGATGGAAACCAGCAGGGTGGTCAGCAATTCAGTGGGTTCCATGTCCGGCCTCAGTCCGCGGTGACCAACAGCGCGTCACCGGCGCGCAGTTCGGCATAGATCGCATCGGTCTCCGGGCGCATGCCATGCCATTGCTGGAAGCTCTCGGCGGCCTGCTCGACCAGCATGCCCAGGCCATCAAAGCTGTTGCGGCAGCCCGCCGCGCGCGCCCAAGCCAGGAACGGAATCGATGCCTCGCCGTAGTTCAGGTCCACCGCCGTGGTCATGCTGTTGACCAGCGACAGCGGCAGGTTGAAACCGCTGCCCTCGCCGCGTGCGGCCGAGGTGGCATTGATGATCAGCTCGAAATCGCCCTGCTCGCGCAGGTCATCCCAATACGCGGAGATGGCGCGACCGGGTTCGCTCATCGCATCGACCAGCGCGTCGGCGCGTTCGGGCGAACGGTTGACCACGATCAGTTCGAGAATGCCGGCATCCAGCAGCGCCGGTGCCACACCGCGTGCGGCGCCACCGGCACCGAGCAGCAGCACCCGACGGCCGCGCAGGTCCAGACCGTGGCGACCAGTGAGGTCACGCACCAGGCCGATGCCGTCAGTATTGTCGCCATGCCAGCGATCACCCTTGCGCAGCAGCGTGTTGACCGCACCGGCGCGATGCGCGCGCGAAGTAGTGGTGGTACACAGCGCGAACGCGGCTTCCTTGTGTGGCAGGGTTACGTTGGCGCCCACGCCGCCGTCAGCGGCAAAGGCTTCCAGCGCCGCCACGAAATCTTCGGGCGAGGCCTCGATGGCGCGGTAATCCACGGCGATGCCATGTGCCTTGCCGAACGCGGACTGGATGCGCGGCGACTGCGAATGGGCGATGGGCTGGCCGAAAACTGCGTAGCGTGGAG
Organism: Stenotrophomonas sp. 21LCFQ19; assembly: GCF_056861425.1. NCBI lineage: Bacteria > Pseudomonadati > Pseudomonadota > Gammaproteobacteria > Lysobacterales > Lysobacteraceae > Stenotrophomonas > Stenotrophomonas sp. 21LCFQ19. The sequence continues at coordinate 61,493 of NZ_JBSPUF010000003.1, forward strand.
CGCTCATTGTGATCCTCTGCATGACCTAGACTGGACGCGACTTTACTTGCTGGACCCGTATGCGGACCCGTCATTTGCTGCTCGCGCTGACCCTGAGTTTACCCTTTAGCCCCGTAGCCTCGGCGCTTTCCGAGTTCGGCATCGAAGGCATGGGGGTAGTGTCCACCCGTGCAGATGAAATCCGCGCCACGTTGTCGGCGGACGGGCAACGCATCATCTGGGCCAGCAACCGCGAGGGCGGTGCCGGCGGCTGGGACCTGTGGCAGGCGACGCTGCAGGACAAGCGCTGGATGGAGCCGCAGCCACTGGCCTTGAACAGTGCCGCTGATGAGGTCGATCCCTTCCTCAGCGGCGATGGCCGCTGGCTGTACTTCGCCTCCAACCGGAAAGGCGGCCACGGCGGCTTCGACCTGTACCGGGCGGCCGTCGCCGCCGATGGCAGCCTCGGCCAGCCGCAGAACCTGGGCCCGGCGGTGAACGGCAGGCAGGACGAACGTTCACCCGCACTGGCCGACGACGGCCGGCTGTTGTTCTCCAGCAATCGTTCCGGTGGCAGCGGCGGTTGGGATCTGTGGCGTGCGCCGGCTGCAGGCGATGGTTTTGTCGCACCGTCCGCCTTGCTCGGCATCAATACCGCGGCCGACGAACTGGATGCGAGCTGGCTGGGTGGCGGCCGCGCGGTGGTGTTTGCCCGCGCCAATGCGGCGGGCGGTGCCCAGCTGTGGCTGTCGCAGTGCCGGCAGGGGCAATGGGGTGAGGCGACGCCGCTGGGCTTGTCGTTCAACAGCGCTGATGGCGATACGCGTGGCGCGGTGATTGATGCCAACAAGCCCGAAGAACTGGTGGTCAGCGGCAAGGCGCGCTCACCACGGGCCGGCGGCATGGATCTTTACCGGATGAGGGCGCCGCTGGTTGATGGGGATGGTTCTTGCCGGTGAGGTTTTGGCGCTGAGGCAAAAGCAAAAGCTCACCCCTCCCCAACCCTCCCCTTCGCTGCGCGAAAGGGAGGGGGCGGATTGCTTGGCTCCCTCCCTTTGGCCGTAAGGCCAAGGGGAGGGTTGGGCAGGGGTGCTTCTGCTCTAAAGCGCCAAGCCTTCAGCTTTTAGCCCCAGCCAACACCGCAGCACGCATCGCTTCGTACTCCGCCTCACCAATCTGCCCACCCTGCCTGCGCAGCTCCAGCGCGCGCAGCCTGGCATCGACGTCGCCACCCTGCGCCGCCTCACGCTGCAGCCGCTCGGCGGCAGAGTGCAGCTGTGGCGGACGCTTGCCGGCGCGCACGATGGCGGCGATGAACACACCGATCGCCACCGCGAACAGCAACACGCCGATCAGCCATACCGCCCAGTTGTAACCTTCAAGACCGGGAACATTCATCTCAAGCCTCCTTCAGCCAGCGCGCGATCTGCGGCGCGTAATAGGTCAACACACCATCGGCACCGGCGCGCTTGAAGCCGATCATCGTCTCCATCACGCACTTGCGCTCATCCAGCCAGCCATTGGCTGCGGCCGCCTTCAACATCGCGTACTCGCCACTGACGTGATACGCGAAGGTCGGCACGCCGAACTCGGTCTTCACCCGGCGCACGATGTCCAGGTACGGCATCCCCGGCTTGACCATCACCATGTCCGCGCCTTCGTCCAGATCCAGCGCGATCTCGCGCATGGCCTCGTCGCTGTTGGCCGGGTCCATCTGGTAGGTCTTCTTGTCGGCCTTGCCGAGGCTGCCGGAGCTGCCCACCGCGTCGCGGAACGGACCGTAGAAGGCCGAGGCGTACTTGGCCGAATAGGCCATGATGCGCGCGTTGATATGTCGGGCATCGTCCAGCGCGGTGCGGATGGCACCGATGCGGCCGTCCATCATGTCCGAGGGCGAAATGATGTCCACGCCGGCTTCGGCATGCGACAGCGACTGCTTGACCAGCGCCTCGACGGTGATGTCGTTGAGCACGTAGCCGCTGTCGTCGATGATGCCGTCCTGGCCGTGCGTGGTGTACGGGTCCAGCGCCACATCGGTCATCACGCCCAATTCGGGGAAGCGCTGCTTCAGCGCGCGCACCGCACGCTGCGCCAGGCCGTCGGGATTCCAGGCTTCGGCCGCGTCCAGCGACTTGCGCGACGGGTCGATCACCGGGAACAGGTCGATCACCGGCACGCCCAGTTCCAGCGCCTGCTCGGCTTCGCGCAGCAGCTCGTCGATGGACATGCGGTCCACGCCCGGCATCGATGCCACCGCCGCACGGCCGTCGAGCTCATGCACGAACACCGGCCAGATCAGGTCGTTGCTGGTCAGCGTGTTCTCGCGCATCAGACGGCGCGAGAACTCATCGTGGCGCATGCGCCGCGGGCGGTACTGGGGGTGCATCATCGCGGTACTCCTTGATACTGAAAACGGGAATTACTGCAACCGGTAACCCTGCGGCTGCAGTGGCTCGGGCAGCGGGCGTTGGCCCAAGACGTCGAGCAGATCGATTTCGATGGTACGCACCATCGCGTCCAGCGGCAGGTCATTGGCTTCGGTGCCGAACGGGTCTTCCATTTCCTCGCCGAGCTGGTCCAGGCCGAAGAAGGCATAGGCCAACAACATCGACACCACCGGCGTGGCCCAACCCAATGCACCGGCCAGGCCAAACGGCAGCAGCACGCAGAACAACCATGCACAGCGGTGCAGCAGCAAGGTATAGGCGAACGGCAGCGGTGTGCCGGAGATGCGCTCACAGCCGGCCTGCACGCTGGCCATGGCATGCAGGCGCGCCTCGAACTGGGCGTAGAGATAGGGATGCAAGCGGCCTTCGCGCAGCGGCGCGGCCAGCTCGCTGGCCAGTTGGGTCAGCATGCCGTCGGCGATGTTCTGCCGTGCCAGCACGGCGTGCTGGTCGGCCTGCAGCCAGGGCGCAGCGACAGCAGCCTGGTCGCGGCCGCGCAGGCGTGCCGCCAGCGCATGGGCAAAACCGATCACCAGGCAGGTGCCGCGCTCGCGCAGCTGCGGCTCGGCGGCCAGCAACGCAGCCGCCTCACGGGCGAAGCTGCGCGATTCGATGACCAGTTGCCCCCACAGCTTGCGCCCTTCCCACCAGCGGTCGTGGCAGGCGTTGTTGCGGAAGCTCAGGAAGATCGACAGCACCAACCCCAGCAAGGTGAACGGCACCACCGACAAGCCACTACCACCCAGCGGGTGCCAGATCCGGCTGAACCCCGCCACCAGCACCGCCAGCACACCGATCGCCAGCACCTTGGGGGCGATGGCCGGCACGATGGAGCCGCGCAGGATGTACAGCAGCTGCCAGCCAGTGGGACGGGGGCGGATGATCATCGGGAAGCGGAAACGCCTGCAACAGGCCTACGGCGCCGGAAGGCTTCCGGCCAGCCGACGCATTTTACGCCCCCCGGCTGTCAGCCGCCGCCCCGGGCTTCCCCGCAACCGGCGTGAACTCAGATGAAGCCGCCGCCGATGCTCAGCCGGATCACCCCGACCACAATGACGATGGCATTGAGCAGCAGGCCGGTCTTGGCCCGGCCGCGCTTGCTGGCATGGGTGAACAGCAACCCAATCGCGGCGATGATCGCGCCCACGGCGGCAAACGGGATCAGGAACCAGTTTCCCCAGCCCAGCAGCGGAATAAACGCCAGAATCATCCATAGCAAGGCAACAATGCCCCAGATCAGGCTGATCAGCCCCATGTACTTTCCTCCATCAGGCACAGCCTGCAAGATAGCCGGGAACACATGCAGGGCAAAAGGCCCCCACCCTGGCCGGAAGTTCTCGACAGATTCAGCCGGCGCCATGGATCATCCGCAATTACCGATCACCGGGGAGTGAAACCATGAAACTTCCGCTCGCTATCGCACTTTCGCTTGGCGTTGCCTTGGCCGTGGGCGGCTGCGCCAGTACCTCCAAGGTCATGCTGGGCCAGGCCCGTGCGCCAGTAGACCCGGCCAGCGTGCAGATCTATTCCACGCCGCCGGCCGGTTCGGTGGAGATCGCCCAGCTCGAATCCTCCAGCGCGGTCGGCTTCGGCACCCAGGGCCAGACCGATGCCGCCATTGCCAGGCTCAAGCGCGAGGCCGCTGCACTCGGTGCCAATGGCGTGATCCTGATGGGCGTGGGCTCCGGTGGTTCGCCGGTCGGCATGTCGGTAGGCGCAGGCAGCTATGGCCGCCACACCGCTGGCGGCCTCAGCGTCGGCATCCCCACCCAGCAGAAGCGCGCTGCCGGCGTTGCGATCTGGGTACCGCCGGGCGCAGGCAGGTAAGTCTTCCTGCCAGTCCTGATGCAACAAGGGCGCCGTTCGGCGCCCTTGTCATGAGTGCTGCAGCAATCAGTTGTGATCGCGCAGGAAGCGGGCCATCGACGAGACGCCCGGTACCGCCGGCTCGAATTCGCCGGCAACGTCGATGAAGCCACGCATGATGGCGATGTCGCGCGGGCTACGGTTGATCGCATCGCGCATGTCCGGATCAGCCCCTGCACGCAGCAGGCGTTGCACCAGTTGTGGCAGGCCGTGCAGTGCCGCCAGGTGCAGCGGGCCGAAGCCACGCGGGTCGCGCACGTCCAGCGAAACCTCTTCGTCGAGCAGGCGGTCCACCGCGGCCAGCACCACGCTCTCGTCACAGGCGGTACCCGGTTCGGCACGTGCACCGAGCAGCAACAGCAACGGCGTCACCGTGCCGGCCGATGCCTGGTCCGGTTCGGCACCGGCCAGCAGCAAGGTATCCAGCAAGGCCAGCAGGCGGGTGCGGTCACGCGAGGTGAAGCCGTACAGCGCGGCGCAGTGCAGCGGTGCCAGCTGCTGGTCGTCACCGGCGTGCACGTCGGCACCGGCAGTGAGCAGGCGGGCGACGATGTCCGGCAAGCCCAGGGCAGCGGCCAGCATCAATACGGTGACGCCACCCGGCAGGCGGTGTTCAAGCTTGGCACCGGCATTGAGCAGTGCAGCCACGATCGTGGTCTGGCGCATGCTCACCGCCGCCGACAACGGCGTGGCACCGCTGGCAGCGGCGTGCTGCGGGTCGGCACTGCGCGACAGCAGCAGATCCACCACCGCCGCATGGCCGCCGCCGGCCGCACGCAGCAGGCCGGTGCAGCCCTGTGCGTCGACGGCATCGACGGCAAAACCGAGATTGAGCAGGCGGCGTACCGCGTCGGCATCGCCGGCCATCGCCGCCGAGGCGACGTCGGCATCGCGCAGCGCGCGCAATGGCAGCTGCCAGCCGCGCCAGTCCAGCAGGTCAGCCAGGTCGCGGCGACCGCTGGACAGCGCAACACCCAACGGCGTCTGCCCGTCAGCGGCCCGCGCATCCGGTGAAGCGCCCTGCAGCACCAGCTGCTTGAGCGCGGACTCACGTGCCAGGGCGGTGGCCAGGTGCAGTGCGGTCATGCCATGGCTGTCACGCGCCTCACGGTCGACGCCATTGAGCAGCAGGTACTGCTGCAGCTTCAGCCAGCCCAGGCGTACCGCCAGCGACAACGCCGGATCACCGGCCGGCGAAGCGGCGAACGGATCGGCGCCACGCTCCAGCAGTTCCAACGCGAATTGCTCGGTGCTGCGGGCGCCGTGGTCGTGCTGCGCGCAGGCGGCGAGGAAGCGGGTCAAGCCACCGCGACCGGCCGGCGACACGCCACGTTGCAGCAATACCTGCAGGGTCGGGATCGCATCGACGCCGCGCGACAGCAGCGCGAACATCGGTGTATCACCGCAGGCGTCGAGCATCTCCGGCGCGGCATCGTGCGCCAGCAGCCAATCGACCACGCGCGGCTGCAAGGCCAGCTCCGGATCGTGCAGCAGGCCGCCCAGTTCATCGGCCGCACACAGCCTGGCCAAGGGCGCCATACCATCGACGTTGCCGAATACCAGCGCTTCGCGCAGCAAGGCCAGCGGCGCGCGATCGTTGAGTACCGGCACCGCGTCACCATCGCCACCCTCGGCATTGCCGGCGGCCGCATCGCTGACTGCTGCCGGCAGCGGATAGCTCGGGTCGAGCAGCGAGACGATGCTCCAGCGACCTGCGGCGGCGGCGTGCTCGATGGCACGACGGCCATCACTGCCGACCACATCGGCGGCAATGCCCAGGTCCAGCAGGCGGCGGATCAGCGCCGCCGATACGTGTTCGGCGCGGCTGGCCAGCAGCAAGGCATTGCTGCCTTCGCCATCGACGGCATGCACGTCAGGCTTGTGCGCCAGCAGGCGCTCGAGCACCGCGGCATTGCCCTGCGCGGCGGCATCCAGCCACGGCGTGCGGCCTGCGGCATCACGCGGCTCGACATTGGCACCGGCATTGAGCAGGGTTTCGACGATATCGACGTGGCCAGCCAGGGCGGCCTCGTGCAGGGCGCTGCGGCGCTGACGGTCGCGCGCATCCAGCCGCGCCTTGTGCTTGAGCAGCAGCTGCACGCCAGCCGGGTCGTCGTCGTCGGTGGCCGCCGCCTGCACCAGCACCGGTACGCCATCGGCCGGTTCGACCTTGGCGCCGCGCTCCAGCAGGAACTTGCCCAGCCGCCAGTTGCCGGCCTGGCAGGCCACCGCCAGCGGGCTGTGGCCATCATTGTTGAGGGCATCGATCTCCGCCGCGGCATCGCGCAGCAGTGCTGCGACGCCCGGATCGGAACTGCGCGCGGCGTGGTGCAGCGGCGTATTGCCATCGGCATCGGGCGTGCGTGGATCGGCACCGTTGGCAAGCAGGGTCATCACCGCTTCCGGGCGACCGTGCCAGCTGTCGCGGGTGGCCGCCAGCAACGGCGTCATGCCTTTATGCGCCTGGTTGACGTCGACGCCACGGCTGATCAGCGCACGCAGCAGGCGCAGGTCCGGCAGCACTGCCGCCAGCACCGCCAGACTGCGCTGGTCGCGCGATTCGGCCGGGGCTGGCGCATGCGGATCGGCACCGGCATCCAACAGCTGCAGCGCGCGGTCAACGCGGCCGCCGCGGGCGGCGTCATACAGCCGCGGCACCAGCTCATGCTGGGCGATGTGCTCCAGCGGTGCCGGTTCGGCCAGCGCTTCGGCAAACAGGTCGACGGCGGGTTGTTGTGCCTCGCCAGCCTTGCCAGCGACGGCAACCGGCGCGCTGCGCATAGCCTGCAGCAGGTGATGCAGCAACGGCGCGGCGACCGCGGTGGCAATGGCCAAGGGCCAACGCAAGGCACCGCCGACCAGACCCGGCCAGGCCGCTGCGACGATCGCCGCGCACAACAGCAACACCACCGCTGCCGCGCCCAGACCATGCCATGAATCGAGATTCCGCCCGCTCAAGGCCTGCCATTGCGTGCGCAGCGAGCTGTCCTCGCGCTCCATCGCCTGCCATAGCGGCCAGGTGCGCCACAGCGCCAACAACGCCACGCTGACCGCGATGCTCAATGCCAACACCGCCGCCAGGCTGCCGCTGTCATGCAGCGCCGCCAACGGCCAGGACACCAATACTGCAACCACCGCTGCGCCGCCGGTCCAAAGCCCCAGCAGGCCTGGCAGTTCACGTTTGAGTACGGCCAGCGACGGCGTCACCGTGCGGGTACGCCGCCACCATGACACCGCCAGGGCGAAGGCGGGCTGGGCCAGCACGCCACACACAGCCGCGGCCACGCCACCGAACGCCGTGGCCAGGGTCAGCAACACCCCCAGGCCCAGCGCGGCGGCAACTACGCGGCTGCGCAATGCTTCAGTCATCGCGACCGTCGATGCGGGCGATCTTCACCGGGGCCAACGGCAACGGCGGGGCCTGCAGGTGGAAACCACGCTCGGCCAGGTTGGCGCGCACCAGCGCGGCGTCGGCCTGGGCCAGGCGACGTTCGGGCGTCAGCGCCACCTCCAGCACGAAGGTGTAAGGCGCCAAGGTGTTGCCCAGCACCGCCGGGATCACTTCGAAATCATCACGCTTGGCGAGGTACACGTAGGTGTCCTGCTTGCGTTGGCTTTTGTAGACGTAAGCTTGCATGCCAGCGGGCTTTGCCCTGCATTGAGAGTCAGCGATTGTGTCGGAAATCTGGCGCTGTTGAAAGGCGCGCAGCCAACGACCTCGGTCGTTCTCCGCCTTTTATACGTTCATCGACATCAAGATTCTGTTGAGAGCACCCTGTATCTGCAGATTGCCAGATCCGCTGGCGACAGATTGCCGGCGCTGCAGCGGCGTGCTGAATGCGGGATCGAAGCGCCACCGGCGCGACGGGCACGGGGCATCACCGACAACGCCTGCCGCGACCTGGCGACAGGCGCTGCCCGTCAAAGATTCCCCGTGATGACAGCGGCGTACGCATGCAGTGAGCCACTGCTGCGGGTCTGCACAGCTGCAATCCACAGTCCGGGAGGATCGGGCAAAGCAAGCACACTGGATATGGGCAACCCTGTGCACCTGGCGGCGACGGTGGGCCGTCACCGCCCTGGAAACCCTCAGGGCACCTTGGCGTAGGTGCCCTTCAATGCGACACCCGCCAGGATGGCGCCGGCATAGCACTCATAGTTGGTGGCGCTGCGGAATTCGTTGCTCTTGTAGAAGCTGACGATATCAACCACGGCATTGGCACCACGCGCCTTTGCGCCATCCTGCAATGCCAGCAGCGTCGACAACGCAACCCAGCGGCAGGCTTTCTCGTCACTCTTGTTGGCGGCGTTGGTCTTGCGGTTGCTCACATCCTGGCCCAGCCGCTCAAGCACCGTCACCGGTTGGCCCGCCAGGTAGAAGCGCACGCTGCCATCGATGCCGACGTCACGTGCTTCCTGTGAGCTGAGCAGATCTGCCAGGGACTGCTCCACGCGGGTGTCGCGTGCAAAAACGCTGCTGGAAAACGCCAGCAACGTGGCGGTGACGACAAGGCTGAAACGACGCATATCTCTTTCCTTTGAGTGTGGTGGTAACCAGGTCAAGCCTGCCAACGGCGGAAGATCAACGAGGTGTTGATGCCGCCAAATGCGAAGTTGTTGCTCATTACATACTCGGCCTGCAGCAGGCGCCCTTCACCGGCGATGTAGTCCAGCTCGCCGCAGCGCGGGTCGATCTCGCTCAGGTTCAAGGTCGGCGCGAACCAGCCTTCGCGCATCATTTCCATGGTCAACCAGGCTTCGAACGCGCCGCAGGCACCGAGCATGTGGCCGACATAGCTCTTCAGCGAGCTGATCGGCAGCGTGTTGCCGAACACCTGTGCGGTGGCCTGGGTTTCGGCGATATCACCGTGATCGGTGGCGGTGCCGTGGGCATTGACGTAGCCGATCTGCGCCGCGTCCAGGCCGGCATCCTGCAGCGCCAGGCGCATCGCCTGGGCCATGGTGTCCGCGCTGGGCTGGGTGACGTGCTGGCCATCGCTGTTGGTACCGTAGCCCACCACCTCGGCCAGGATGCTGGCACCACGAGCCTGTGCGTGCTCCAGCTCCTCCAGCACCAGGGTGCAGGCCCCCTCACCCAGCACCAGGCCATCGCGGTGCGCATCGAACGGACTGGGCGTGGTCTTCGGCGCATCGTTGCGCACACTGGTGGCGAACAAGGTATCGAACACCGCTGCCGCGGTCGCATCCAACTGCTCGGAGCCACCGCCCAGCATCACCGTCTGCTTGCCCGAACGGATTGCCTCATAGGCCGAACCGACGCCCTGGCTGCCCGAGGTGCAGGCACTGGAAGTGGTGTAGACGCGGCCGCACAACCCGAAGAACACGCCGATATTGACCGGTGCGGTGTGGCTCATCATCTTCAGGTAGGTCGTTGCACTGATGCCTTCGGTAGTCAGCTCATGCAGCATGCGCCCGAACTCACCGGTCGCATCGTGGCAACCGGACGAGGAACCGTAGGCAACGCCGGCCATTCCGCTGCGCAGCACCGGGTGGCCAAGCAAGCCAGCCTGCTCCAGCGCCATCTCGGTGGCACGCACCGCCATCACCGCAACCCGCCCCATCGAACGGGTGGTCTTGCGGTTGTAGTTGGACGGCAGCTCGAACGGCTGTGCCGGTGCGGCCAGCTTGGTGTTGAGCCCGGCATAGATATCCCACTGTGGCATTGGCTGCACCGCGTTGCGGTAGGAGCCCAGATGCGCACGGATGCTGGGCCAGTCGTGGCCCAACGGACTCAGTGCGGCCGCACCGGTAACGACGACACGACGATCCTGGTAGGCCATCAGACCATTCCTCCGTTGACCGAAATCACCTGCCGGGTGATGTATGCAGCCGGCTCGGACAGTAGAAACGCAACCGTGGCCGCCACTTCATCCGGCTTGCCGACACGACCGGCAGGAATCAACTTCAATGCGTGCTCGACCACCTCTTCGTTGAGCATCTCGGTCTCAATCAGGCCGGGCGCGACGCAGTTGACGGTGATGCCGCGGCTGGCCAGTTCCAGTGCCAATGCCTTGGTGGCACCAATGATGCCGGCCTTGGATGCGCTGTAATTGACCTGCCCGCGATTGCCGACCACGCCCGACACGGACGACAAGGTGACAATCCGGCCCGGCTTGCGCCGCCGCACCATCGGCATGATCAGCGGATGCAACACGTTGTAGAAGCCGTCCAGATTGGTGTGGATCACCTGGTCCCAATCGTCCTCGCTCAGCGCCGGGAAGGCGCCATCACGCGCAATACCGGCATTGCAGACCACGCCGTAGTACGCACCGTGCTGCTGCACGTCAGCTTCCAATGCCGCACGCGCCGCAGCGCGGTCGGCAACATCGAACGCCAGCACGCGCGCCTGCCCGCCCGCCGCCTGGATCTGCGCGACAACCGCCTGCGCCTCCTCGACACGACTGCGGCAATGCACCACCACGGCAAAGCCATCGCGCGCGATACGCAGCGCGACCGCCCGCCCGATACCACGACTGGCCCCGGTGACCAGTACGCTCAGATCCTCTGTCATGCCTCTCCACTCTCCAGATACGCCATCGCATCGGCCGGTTCAAACACCGACACATTGGCGACGGCCCATTGCTCATCGCCTGCCTGCACGCTGCAGGCAAACATCCCCAGCCCATTGTCCGCCAGCAGCTCGCAGCGCGCATCAATGCGCAGGCGGGTACCGCTGGGAAAGACATCGCGCGTGCTGGTGTAACGCCGGCTGCCCAACAGGAAACCAATATTCGGTTCCCGCCCGGCGCGGCGCGCGCGGCAGCCCGCCCAGGCCGCGATAGCCTGCGCCATGTACTCGATGCCGACCCAGGCCGGCACCCCACCGTCCTCGACGAACAGGCCTTCGTAGGGCACGACCAGCTCGGCCTGGATGGTTTCGTCGTCCCAGCGCAGCACACGGTCCAACAGGCACATGCCGTCGCGGTGCGGCACCACGTCCTCGATGGCGTAACACTCAGCCATGTGCGGCTTTCTCCATGGCAAGCACGGCATTGCTGCCGCCAAACGCGAACGAGCTGCTCAGCAGCCGCTGTGGCGGCGTCGCTGCGCGCGTGCCGGGAGCCACCAGGGCCAGCGCCGGCAGCGCCCCATCGGCTTCACCATCCCACCAATGCGGCGGCAGCTGCTGGCCAGGGTTTTCGGCCAGGGTGATCCAGCACAACGCGGCTTCAATCACGCCCGACGCCCCAAGCGTATGCCCGGTAAGCGGCTTGGTGGAGCTGCACGGCACGTCCAGGCCGAAGGTATCGGCCACCGCCACGCTTTCCATCGCATCGTTGTGCTGGGTCGCGGTGCCATGCAGGTTGATGTAATCGACCGAATCCGCTTCCCAGCCGGCACGCTGCAAGGCCTGGCGCATTGCCAGCGCCGCGCCCTGCCCGCTTGGGTCCGGTGCTGACATATGGTGCGCGTCGGAGGTTTCACCCCAGCCCGACAGCTGCACCGGCCCCGGCTCGCGGGTCATCAGGAACACGCCCGCACCTTCACCGATATTGATGCCGCAGCGATTGCGCGAGAGCGGATTGCAGCGCGCCGCCGACACCGACTCCAATGCGCTGAAGCCGGCAACGGTGAACCGGCACAGGGAATCCGCGCCGCCGGCAATCACCGCATCCACGACGCCACTGCGCAGCAAGCGCGCTGCCGACATCAAGGCCTTGGCACTGGACGAGCACGCCGTGGACAGTACCCAAGCCGGGCCCTCGATGCCCAGGTAGCTGCGCACGAAGCGCGCCGCCGTGCCCATCTCCTGCTGTGCGTAATCAAACTGCGGCGGCCACTCACCACTGGTGTTGTAGCTGGCCAGCGCTTCCTCGGATTCACCAATGCCCGAGGTGCTGGTCCCCATCACCACCGCCACGCGCTCACTGCCGTAACGGGCAATCGCCGCGCGCGCGGCCGGCTCGATCTGCTGCAGGGCAGCCAACAGCAGCGCATTGTTGCGCCCATGCAGCGCCACCGGCAGGTCCTGTAACGATGGCAGCACTGACTGCACCGCGCCCACCACCAGCGAACGCCCGGGAATCACCGTGTCGCTCAGCGCCGAGCCAGCCAGCTGCGGCTGGAACAAGGCCTTGGCGATGTGTGCCCGATCCGCGCCCAAGGCACAGATCACGCCCAGCTCGTTCAAATACACCGCACTCATGGTTGCTGCACCTGCATGTCTATCGAATGGATCTGCAACGAATAGCCTTCCGCACGATTTTCCAGCAGCAGCGTGCCATCGGCACTGCGCTGCAACTCCAGCCAGGTCGTGTCGCCCTGGCGCAGTTGTCGGCGCACGCCGTCGTCGAGCACCGACCAGCCACTGGGCAATGCCGCGGCAATCGCCGCGGTAGGCCACAGCGCGAACTGCAGGTCATCCAGCACCCGCTCGGCACGCACCTGCGGCGGCAGCCATGGCGCGCGCTCCTGCTGCAGGTGTTCGCCGTCCCAGCGCAGTCGCACGCCGGTGCGGCCCATCGCCTGCACGGCAAGCTGAAGCTGCTGCGCGTCAGCCTCCAACAGCGCATCGAGCTCACGCTCGTGGCTGCCGAAACGGAACTGCAGCTGCTGCTGCAGCGCCACCGGCGCCGGCAGGCTGGCTGGCGACAAGCGCAGCGTTGGCAGCTCAACCAGTGGCTTGGGCATGCGGCCCGCGCACGCGACCAGCAACAAGCAGGCGACAAGACTGGTGATCAGGCGCCGCACAGTTCCTCCAGCACGCGCATGCGTCGCCCACTCTCATCGGCCACGTAGGGATTCTTGGTATCCCAGGCATAGCCGGCCAGAATCGAACAGATCATGGCGCGGATCTCGGGCTGCTGATCGGGGTGGTAGATGATCTTCTGGAAGCCGCCCTGATACCAGGCTTCGACGAAGCGACGGAAGGTCTTGACGCCGGCACGCAGCGGCACCGAGAACTCAGCTTCCCAGTCCACGCTTTCACCGGCATAGCGGCGCGCAAGACATTCACTGGCCAGCTGCGCCGACTTGAAGGCGATGGTGACGCCGGAAGAAAACACCGGATCGAGGAATTCGCCGGCATTGCCCAACAAAGCATATCCCGGACCATGCAGCGAACTGACATTGGCCGAGTAGCCGGTGATGCGTCGTACCGGCAGCACCGCCCACTCGGCATTGACCAGCAGCCGGCTCAGGTTGGGGTCTTCGCCGACAATGGCCTGCAGTTTCTGCAGGTCTTCGCCCTCGTAGCGCTCGAAGAACGAGGGCTCGGCCACCACGCCCAGCGAGCAGCAGCCGTTGGAGAACGGAATCGTCCAGTACCAGACGTCGATATGCTCGGGATGGGTGGTGATCAGGATCTTGTTGCGATCAAAGTCCGCATCCACCGGAATGTGATCACGCACGTGGCAGAAGATCGCACCGCGCACCGGGAAGTTGGACGGCGACTCCAGCTGCAGCAGTCGCGGCAGCAAGCGTGCAAAACCCGAGGCATCCAGAATGAAGTCGGCCTCGATGCGGTACTCGCTGCCATCCGGGCGGCGCACCGTCACCGCTGGCTGCTCGCCCGGCTCAACCGCCAGCACTTCATCGCCGAACCGAAGAGTGGTGCCCATGCGCTCGGCGCCCCGCGCCAGCACATTGTCGAAGTCGGCGCGCTGTACCTGGTAAGTAGTGCCCCAACCCGGCGAGAACTTGTTGCGGAAGTCGAACGCAGTACGCGCCTCGCCATGCACGAAGGCCGCACCGTTCTTGTACTGGAAGCCAGCTTCCACCACGTCCTGCAGCAGTCCCGCCGCCTCGATGTATTCCATGCTTTGCGGCAGCAGGCTCTCGCCGATGGAGAAGCGCGGGAACTGCTGGCGCTCGATCATCAACACCTGGCGGCCCTGCTTGCGCAGCATCGCCGCAGCGACCGAACCGGCCGGGCCGGCGCCGATGATCAGGATTTCAGTACGTTCCACGTTGGGTGCCATCGATGCGTCCTTGAGAGTCCAGTTACACGTTGAAGATCAATCTTCCGCAGCAGCATGCGGCGGCGGCCGGAACAACGGCGAGATCAGCCAGACCAGGCCGATGCCGAACAACAGGGTCAAGCCGAATGCGCGCAAGGCAGGCGTCGCCGACAAACCGAGCAGGCCGAATGACAACCAGGTGCTGGCCGCGCCCACACAGACCGCCAGCCATGCACTGGCATCGCCGCGGTGCTCGACCAGGAAAATGCCATAGTCGATGCCCATGCCCAGCAGCAACATCAGTGCGAGCATGTTGAACAACTGCAGCGGCTGTCCGAACAGGCCCAGCAGCCCCAGCGTCAGCACGCCCGCCAGCAGGGTCGGCGCGAATACCCGCCACGCATTGCGCTTGTAGCGCAGCAGCAACGCGCCGAATACCAGCGCGATGCCGACCAGCAACATGCCGCCCATCAACTTGCGGTAATGGCCAAGCAAGCATGAGAAGTCGGCAGTGCGGTCCACCCAGCGCACGCCGTCCAGACCCTTGGCGGCATCACCCAAGGTGGTCAGCGCATCGGCACGCGACAGGTCATCCACCATCACCACGCTGGCCACCTGTTCACCCAGTTGGCCCACCCACAAGTGACGGAACGGCTGCGATGCCGGCGATGCCAGGAAGGCTTCGGCGGTCAACGGCCCCGATGCGAACGTGGGGCGCGCCAACTGCTCGCCGACCGCCTCCGAGACCATTGCCAGCACCTGCGGTTCGGCAGCACCGGTCAGCGCCGCGTCCGCCTGCTGACGTGCCGGCGACGGCAGCCAATCGCTGATCGCACGGTAGCCGCCGATTTTTCCGGCATCAGCCAATGCCCGCAGCCTTGCAGTCAGCGCTTCCTCACGCTGCAGCAGCTGCGCCGTGTCGGCTCCCTGCACCAGGTAGAACTGGGCCGGGCTTGGCATGCCCAGCAACTGACTGAGGCGGATCTGCTCGGCCATCAGCTGTGGCGGCGAGGACTGCAGGCTGCGCAGGTCATCGTCGGTCTGCAGACGTGCAATGCCAATGCCCGACAGCAGTACCACCGCAATCGTCACCAGCAGGATCTGTCGACCGCTGTGCAGGCGCGGCCAGCGTTCCAGCGTATTGCCCAGCCACTGCGAGAAACGGGTGGGCGCGATCTGGCCGCCGTCCAGGTACGGGAACCAGAAGATCACCGTGGCGAACGCTGCAGCCAGCCCAACCACCGAGAACACCGCCATCTGCCGCAGGCCAGGGAACGGCGCCAGGCCCAACGCGACATACGCCAGTGCGCTGGTCAGCAAGGCCAGGCACAGGCCGGGCAGCAGATGCCGCAGCAGTCTCCAACGGCGTTCGGCCGGCTCGGCCTGGCGCGAGGCGAACCAGTGGATGCCGTAATCCTCGGCCACGCCCACCAGCGATGCACCGAACACCAGGGTCAGTACATGCACCTTGCCGAACACCAGCACGGTGACCGCCAAAGCCACGCCGCAGCCAATCAGCAGGGAAGCAGCGACCAGCAGGATCGGCCGCAACGAGCGGAACGCCAGCCACACCAGCAGCAACACCGCGGCCAGCGATCCCCAGCCAATGGTGTTGATCTCGCGGTTGGCCTGCGACGCCGCGGCCTCGGCATGCAAGGGCACGCCGGCATGCAGGATTTCCATATCCGGCGCCACGCCGCGTGCGGCGCTGCCGGCACGCGTCAGCAATGCATCAAGGTGGCGTTCGCCATCCAACTGAAACGCCGAATCACGGGTTTCAAACTGCAGCACTGCCCAATGCCGACCTTCGGCTTCGAGCAGGCCATCTTCGCCCAGTTGCAGGCCGGAGCCGCGCGCCTGCTGCTGCCACCATTGTGGCCACAGCGACAGCGGGTCCTGCCGCCATTCGGTCAGGCGCGGCGCGCCCATCGGCCCGTACAGACTGGCCAATGCCTGCTCGCCCAGCAACGCAGGATCGGCCTGCTGCAGTTGCTCGCGCTGCTCGGCAGTGAGCAGCCGGTCGCGCCAAGGCGCGTAGAAATCGCGCGCCTGCTCGAACCAGCCCTCAATCGAGCCGCTGGGCTGCAGCAGGCCACTGTCGGCGTCATTGGCCATGCTGCCGGCGAATGCGTCCTGTGCGCGCTTGGTCGCTTCACTATCGGCGCTGCCAAGCAACACCACCACCTGCCGCGCACTGCCATCGGCGATGCGGCGGGTGACATCGGACAGCAGCCTGTCGTGCGCATCCTGCGGCAGCAACGCCAGGATGTCGGTATCAATGCGCGACTGCGCGCTCCACAGCTGCCATTGCTGCACGCCAAGACCGATCAGCAACAGCAGCCAGGCCAGGCCCAGCCAATGCCACCAACGCCGCAGGCGCTCCGATGCTGCCACGTGCGGCTCAGTCAAAACGGCGCGCCTCATCGGCACTGAGCGTGGCCGGAGCTTCGGCCAAAGCGCTGAACTGGATCAGGGTGCGGTCCTGGTTGGCCTCGATGATCTCCACCTGGCGCACGTAGCGGTCACCCTGCAAGGACAGCGACTGGAAGGCCTTGGCCAACATCGTCGACTTCGGCGTCAACTGCAGCCGCCAGCCCTGGCCTTCGCGCTGTGCCTTGATGTTGAACTGGCTGGACAAGGCCTGCACGTCGCCACTCATCAACGCGAACATGATGGCGTTGACCGAGCGCATTGCTGGTTGCTGGCGCGCGTCCAGTTCCACCCGGTTGGTCCCATCACGCTGGCGGCTGAGGATGCGGTCGGCAGTGACCACGACTTCCGACGGGAACGGGCGCTGCGTGGTCCAGATCACGCCGTGCTGGCGCGCCACCACGAACTGCCCCTGCGAGCGCAGCGGATTCTTGAAGCCGCTGACCTGCTTGTCCTGGGTGAACTGGCCACGCAGTACATCCGGACGCGCCACCGACTGGGTGATCGCATCCACCGCCGCATCGGCGGCATGGCTGATCGGCGCAAGCACCAGCAGCAGTGCGCACAAGGCAACACGCGGATAGGCAAACAGACGTGTGATCATGGTGCCGGCACTCCCAGGCGCTCCCACAGTACCGGCGGGCTCTGGTACAGCATTTCCTTGCTGGCAGCGTCCACCGCCACCTGGATGGTGTGGGCGCGGGTCAGCAGCTGCCCATCAGCGGCAGCATGGATCTGATAGTCGATTTTCAAGCGGTTCTCCCACTCGCTGATCTGCGCACGCACCCGCAAGGCCTGCTGGTACAACAGCGGACGGATGTATTTGACCCGCGCATCCACCACCGGCCACAGATAGCCGGATTCCAGCATCTGCGGGTAGTCGTAGTCGTAGCGCTGCAACAGCGCACAGCGCGCGATCTCGAAATACTTGAAGTAATTGCCATGCCAGACCACATGCATTGGATCGCAATCATGGAAGGCCGGCGACAACTCGATCTCGGCTACAAGTTCAACGGTCGACATACAACTCCCAACGCTGCGCGCGGATATCCTCCAGCAGTTTCCGCAGTTCGCCATCCAGCGCGCGGTCTTCTTCGACCAGGGCGATGCGTTGCCCGAGGTCGCCGTACATGTCGGCCAGACTGCCATGCAGCTGCGCGTTCATGCCAACCCTTTCGCGCAGGGCCAGGCCTTGGCGGGCTGCGATCAGCATCGCCGCCACCACCTGTTCAGTCAGCTCGATCACGCGCAGGCAGTCGCGCGCGGCGATGGTGCCCATGCTGACCTTGTCCTGGTTGTGGCATTCGGTGGAACGCGAAAACACCGAGGCCGGCATGGTCTGCTTGAGCGCTTCGGCGGTCCAGGCCGAGACGCTGATCTGCAGCGCCTTCAGGCCGTGGTTGATGGCCGCACGCGGGCCGGTGGCGGCCGACAGATTGGCCGGCAGGCCGTGGTTGTAGCGTGCGTCTACCAGCAGCGCGAGCTGCCGGTCGAGCAGGTCGGCGAGATTGGCGACGGTGTTCTTCAGCGTGTCCATCGCCAGCGCGATGTGGCCGCCGTAGAAGTGGCCACCGTGCAGGATGCGCTCGCCTTCGGCATCGATCAGCGGATTGTCATTAGCGCTGTTCAGCTCGGTTTCGATCAGCTGGCGCAGGAATGGCAACGTGTCTTCCAGCACGCCGATCACGTGCGGTGCGCAACGCAGCGAGTAGCGATCCTGCAGGCGCTCGGCATTGCGCGGCGGGCGTTCGCTGTGCAGGTCCTCGCGCAGGCGTGCGGCGATGCGCATCTGCCCCGGATGCGGCTTGGCGGCGAACAGGGTTTCATCGAAGTGATGCGCGTTGCCGTCGCTCGCCAGCACATTGAACGCGGTCAGGCGCGTGGCCAGGCGTGACAGGTAATCGGCGCGCTGCCAGGCCAGGCAGGCCAGGCCGGTCATCACCGCGGTGCCGTTCATGATCGCCAGTCCTTCCTTGGGGCGCAGCCGCAACGGCGTCATGCCGATATCCGCCAATGCGTCCGCCGCGTTCTGCACGCGCCCCTGGTAAAACACGTCGCGCTCGCCACACAGCACCGCAGCCACATACGACAGCGGGGTCAGGTCACCACTGGCACCGACCGAGCCCTCGGCAGGAATCATCGGCAGCACGTCGTGCTGCAGCAGGCTGGTCAGCCCCTCCAGCAGCGGCAGGCTGACACCGGACATGCCACGCACCAGCGAGGCAAGCCGCGCAGCCAACACCGCACGCGTCTCCAGCGGATCAAGATAACGGCCCAGGCCGCAGCCGTGATAGGTGTACAGATGGTGCGGCAATTCAGCGACCAAGGCGGGCGGAATATTGACCGTGCACGAATCGCCGTAACCGGTGGTCACGCCATAGACGACACCGTCCTCACGCAGCAGGCGATCAAGAAAATCTGCGCCCTGCTGGATGCGAACACGGAAACCGGCCTCGTCACTGAGCAGCGCGGCGCGCCTGCGCAGCGCCAGTGCAACCACGTCTTCGATGGTCAACGGTGCGTCGCCGAAGCGGCACGCGGGAGCTTGCTTATTCTGCATGGGGGGCTTGGTCCCAGAAGGGGAAGAAGTTGAACCAGTCCATCGGCGACTGGATGAGTTGCCGCTCCAGCCAACAGGCAAATGCCTGCGCCTGGCCGGCCAGTGCCGCATCACGCGAGCCACGCGGCAACACGATGCGATCACTGAAATGTTCAAACACCACGCGGTAGCCCTGCCCCTGGTGCAGGCAGGCCATGGTGTAGACCGGGCAGCCCAGCGCGGCGGCCAGTGCATACGCGCCGATCGGGAACGGCGCGCGGTGGCCGAGGAAATCCGCCATCACCGTGCGCCCGCCCTGCACCGGCACGCGATCACCAACGATGGCGACAAAGCCGCCCTCGGCGACACGGCGGCTCAGTTCCAGCGCGGTGTCCGGGCCCATCGAAGTCACCTGCATCAACTCCACCTGCGCCAGCGGATCCAGCCGCTGCAGCAGGCGGTTGAAGCGCTGCGCGTGCGCGGTATGCACCAGCACCGTGATGCGGAAGCCCGGCACCTGCTCAGCCAATACCTGGCACAGCTCCAGGCAACCGATATGCGCCGTAAGCAGCAGGCCGCCTTCGCGGCGGGCGATCCTGTCCAGCATCAGGTCGCGCTGCAGCTCGATGCGCTCGGCCGGGTAACGACCGCCCAGGCCAAGCATCTTGTCCAGCAAGGTATCGGCGAAACAGAAAAAGTGGCGCAGGCTGTCGCGCCGGCGCGGCGTGCGTCCCAACGCGCCGGTATGCGCCTGCAGCCGCTGCAGGTACTGCAGCGACGCACGCCGCCCAACCCCATTGCCCAGCCAATGGCAGAGCACCACCGGCCATACGCAGAGACGGAACGGCCAACGCCCGAACCAACGATGCACCCAGCACAGGAACAGCACCCCGGCCACCGAGGTGGACTCGCCGATATCGGCCCAGTGCGGTGTGTCGTTGGCGGCCACTATCGCGCCCCCTGCAGCCGCCGCCAAAGCAGGCGCGGGCTGCGCCACACCATGCCGAAGAACAGCCGGGCATGCATGCGGCTGATGCGCAGGTTGTCGCGCCACACATCGAAGTGCGACACACCGTCGGAGGGATAGGTAACGCGGGTGGGCAGATGGAACACCGGCAGCTGCCGCCAGAACAGGCGCACCAGGATCTCGCTGTCGAAGTCCATGCGCCTGCCGATGGTTTCCTCGGCTGCAAGCCGCAACACCGGCGGCAGCGGATAGACGCGGAAGCCGCACATCGAATCGCGCAGGTGCAGCGACAAGGTATTGATCCACACCCACACATGGGTGAGGTAGCGCCCGTATAGACGCGCCTTGGGCACACTCTCGTCATAGACCGGCACGCCGCAGATCACCGCCTGCGGCTGCGCCTGCGACAGGGCCACGAAACGCGGCAGGTCGCCGGTGTCGTGCTGGCCATCCGCATCGATCTGCACCACGTGGCTGTAGCCCCGCCGCGCCGCCTCGGCGAAGCCGGCCAGCATTGCACCGCCCTTGCCCTGGTTCTGCTCCAGGCGCAGCAGATCAACGTCGGCCTGCTGCGCCAGCGCACGCAGCACCTGTGCGCAGGCCGGGTGCGAGCCGTCGTCCACCAGCAAGCACGGCAGGCCAGCGGCACGCACGCCGTCGACCACCGCGGCTATCGCCTGCTCATGGTCGTATACCGGAATCACCACCAGCGCCGCGAAGGCGCCTTCGGCCTGCGGTGCATCACGCATCGGCGAATACCACCTTGCCGCTGGCGTGCACGCCGTGCTCGGAGCTGTAGCGGAAGGCCAGCACGCCGCGTGCGGCGTCCCAGTCCAGCTGCAACGACAGCAGCTGTCCCGGCCGCGCCACATGCTGGAACTTGACCGCATCCATGCGCTCGAAGCGCGGCGGCATGTCGAACGCCTGTCGGCCATAGCGGATGGCCCAGTCCAACTGGGCAACCCCGGGCAGAATCCGCGCCTGCGGAAAGTGTCCTTCGAACACCCGCAATGAAGGATCCAACGCCAACTCGGCAACGGCAGTGCTGGGCGAACGCTCAAGCCAACGCGGCGACGGCATCAGCGGCTGGAACAGTGCGGCCAAGGCAGCATGAGTAACCTTGCCCTGTGCATTGAGCGGCAAGGCACTGAGCAGGCGCCAGCGGCGCGGGCGCGTCACTGCATCATGGCTGCGCGCCAATACCGCTGCCAGGTGCTGCTGGAATGCACGGCGGGCGGCATCATCGGCAGCAATCAGCGCTGCATCCGTCGGCACCACCACCGCAGCGAGTTGTTCGCGCGCACCTGGCAGTACCAGTACCCGCACATCCTCGACCAGCGGATCGGTGCGCAGCGCGCGCTCCAGTGCATCCAGCGATACCCGCCGTTCCTCGATCTTGACGATGCGGTCGGCGCGGCCCAGCAGACGGAAGCGGCCTTCGGCCAAGGCTTCGACGCGGTCCTGGGTCTGCCACCACGACGTCGTCGGCAGATGCGCCGAGGCCACCACCAGGCAGCCATCCTCGATGCGCCACTGCACGCCAGGCAGCGGCTGCCAGGTAGGCGCGGCGTCGTGCCAACGACGCCAGGCGACACCGCCGGTCTCGCTGCTGCCATAGACCTCGGTCGGCGCCACGCCCAACAACCGCCGCACCTGCGGCGCGGCATCGGCAGGCAACGGGCCACCGGAGGAGAACACCACGCGCAGACGCCCGTGCAGCGCAGCCCAATCCAATTGCTCGGGCAGCCGCTTCAGGTGCGCAGGCGTTGCCACCAGCACGCTGTCAGCAGCACCCAAGGCTTTGATCAGGTCTTCATGGAAGAAACGACGCGGCTGGATTTCGCGCCCCGCGGCCAGTGGCCACAGCACCCGGAACAACAGCCCGTAGATGTGTTGATGCGAGACCGTGCCATGAACCTGGGCGCCTTCCAGCTCGGCGCCAAAGGCGGCCTGCAAGGCGTCCACTTCGCGCGCCAGCTGATCCAGACGTTTGCTGATCGCGCTGGGCTCGCCGGTGCTGCCGGAGGTGAACACCACCAGCTCGCAGGCACGCTCATCCAGGGGTTCCAATGCAAGGTCAGTGGACGCAGCCACTGCGGCCAACGGCGCATGCGCCGGATCGATGTCACCGGCAAAGCCACTTACCCGCGACTGCAGTTCAGCGAGGCTGGCCGGCAGGTTGTCGGCGGCCAGAAACACGCGTTTGCCGGCATGCCAGGCACCAAACAAGGCTGCCGCGAACGGCAGCGCCTCGTCGAAGTACAGCGCCCAATCGCGGCCGGGCGCGGCGGCAAATGCCTGCTGCCACGCCATTACCTGCTGGCGGAATGCAGCGTGGGTAACCACCACGCCCTCGCACACGCCGACGCAACGCGCCGGCTGCGGCTGCAGCAGCAACCGGTCCAGGGCGATCCACTCAGACATGGGCGTGCGCGGCCTTCACTCGCCGCCGTACCAGCCACTCACCTGCAAACAGCACAGCCATCATCACGTACGCCAACAATCCGTTGTACAGCGCCCAGGTCCGGTCCGACGCCCAAAGCGCGGTTACCAGGGCCAGGCCCCCGTTGAGAACAAAAAAGCCACACCAGACCTGGGTCACCTTGCGGGTATAGGCCACCGCAAACGGTGGCAGGTCCGGTTCCTGCAGGCGCGCCAAACGCTCCACCACCGGCGGCCCAAACCGCAGGCTGGTGGCAAACACCACCAACATCACCACGTTGACCAGCAACGGGTAGAGCTTCAATGGCAGCGCCTGGTTGAGCAGCGTGGTCAGCAAGGCCAGTACGCCGGCACCTGCAGCGGCCGCCATCCACAGCGGCTGGCGACTGGTCAACGCCCGCAACACGGCCAGTGCAAACAACAGCACCGCCATCCAGCGGGGCTCGAAGCGCCCCATCGCCAGGTACACCAGCAACGGATAGGCGACCGTCAGCAGACCAAAGGCGAGCACGCGGAACCGCGTCATGCCAGGCCTCTGCCGATCCGGTCAGGCAGCGGCTTGATCGGGCAGCAGGCCATGCACGACGTCAACCACGTCCTGCACGGTGCGCACGGTCTTGAAGGCCTCAGGCTGCAGGTTGCGGCCCAGCAACGGCTTGAGCTGCACGATCAGATCGACCGCATCGATGCTGTCGATGTCCAGGTCTTCGTACAGGCGTGCCTCGGGCTTGATCCGCTCCGGCGCAATCTCAAAACTGTCGTTGAGAATGCGAACGATATGGTCGAACAATTCACTCTTGGTCATGGCAATTCCTGGCCCGGTTACGACTGACGGGCAGCGACAAACTCGCTGAGCGCGCGCACGCTGGAAAAATGGCGGCGGGTCTCTTCCGAGTCAGCCGACAGGCTGACCCCATACTTTTTCTGCAGCGCCAGACCGAGCTCCAGTGCATCAATGGAGTCCAGGCCCAGTCCTTCAACGAACAGCGGCGCGGCGGAATCGATGTCCTCCGGCGCGATGTCTTCCAGTGACAGCGATGAAATGATCAATTCCTTGATCTCGTGCTCAAGTGCCTGCACGGTTCGGATCTCCAGCAAGATCGAAATAATGGGTAAGGTGGTCGGTAAGGCGACGCGCGGCCAAAGCATCCCCCTTTGACGTGGGGGTATCGACCAGGAACGGGTGGATCTGAATATCTTCACCCACCTCGATCCGAACGTGGAAACGCCGCGGCGGCACACGATACCATTTCTGCCCCTTCCCAAGGGTTGCCGGGCTGCAGCGGATGTGCACCGGGGTGACATCCACCTCCCCCCTGACTGCGATGTTTGCCGCCCCGCGCTGCAGCCGCAATGGCTGGCCGGGCACGCTGCGTGTGCCCTCGGGGAAAATCACCAGGCTGCCGCCGGCCCGCACCGCCGCAATGCAGTCCTCCACCAGACCCGCACCGTCGTCATTGGATATGTAGCCAGCTGCGCGCACCGGCCCGCGCATGAATGGATTAATGGCCACGGCACGCTTGACCACGCAATCAGCGTTGGGCAGCAGCGACACCAGGAACACCACGTCGATCAGGGTCGGGTGGTTGGCCAACACCAGCAGACCCCGCCGCTGCAGCCGCTCACCGCCGACGATCTCGTAGGTCAGCACGCCGAACCGGCGCATCAGACCGATATGCCCGGCAAAGCTGAGCTGCACCAGGCGCCGGGCAATCCGACGGCGACGGTGCTCGTCGCGGATCAGCAGCAACGCCGGCATCACCAGGCCGCCAAGCAGTAAACCGCCAATGCCGAAAGCAGCAAAACTGAGCCCGGTGGCGAACACCCGCCAGGCGTGATTGAGCCGAGCAGTCACTGCCTCAGCCATGCCGCGTCCAGACCCAGTCCTGCCCATCAATGGTAGTGATCATGCTGGCATCTCCCGACAAAAGAAATTTATGTGCGGCCAAAGCGCGCGGCAATAGCGGCCGGACGGGCACCGCCTGGGCAGCCCGCCAGGCCAAGCCCAGCCTGGTACCGGGCTGATCTGCCCGGCGCAACCGCCAGCACCAGGCAAAGCCGGCATCGGGCTCATCCGCAAACCCCGCAAAAAGGGCTGGCAGCGGCGCCTCGTAAACAACCACCCGTACTTCCGGCGCACCATCGGCCAGCAGGCCATATGCCTCCACGCAGGCCGCCTCCACCGTTGCCGCCCCGCCCGCAAGCGCCAGATAGTTGCTGCGGCTGCCGCGCATGATCGAGTAGAGCGCCGCAACCGCGTTGTGCACGGACAGACCAAACGCGGTCGGCGACATCGGCTCCTGCCCCACCAGCGACTGCAGCAGCGCCAGCGAACGCGCCACATCGCCGTGGCGGGAGGCAAAGACCAGCGGGATGTCGGATTCATCTCCGTTCTGCTCGCACCAGCAAGCCGCCTGGATGGCCATGCGCCCGAGCCGCTCGATGCGCCGCCGCTGCATCGCCGGCACCTCCAGCAACGCCGGCGCAGCATCCCCCTGCGGCAGCCAGGGCCGCTCAGCCCAGGCCCGCCACTGCTCCGCCGTAGTCAGGTCCGGCGCCCACGCCGACCAACCGGCTACTGAAAATTCGATCATTGCCACCACTGCAATCCAACTACATGAAGCGTGAAGCCCAGCTTGACTGAGCGGCGCATTCCCCCGAATTACGCCGCGACACCTGCAAAAACGGCATCTGCTGGGACCGTGAAGCGTGGCAAGCTATCATGACGCCCGGCCATTGGCAGCAGATTCACGGTATGGGCAACAGCAACCTCTTCATGCAGCAGGCTACCGCTGCCCAGCCCGGCACTCCGCATTCAGTGTTTCGCGCCAGCTATCTGCCTGGACAGCAGGCCGCCGCAGCGCTGGCCGACCCGCGCACCCTGGCAGTGTTCGGGTTCAACCCCGAGCCGACATGTCACAACGCGCCGCATTGGCTGCAGGTGCCATTGGCGCTACATGGCGCCGACCGGATCGAAGTCTGGCAAGGCGATAGCGCCGTCGAACATGGCACTAGCGGTGCCGTGCAATGGTCACACAACGCCGAGCTGCTGTTCACGTCCATCGAAGTCACTGAAGCTGACGGCGATATCGAGGCCGCAACCGCCACGGCCTATGCCGCACTGAGCGAATTTCTGTCACACAGTGACTATCCATCATTGCTGCGTACCTGGAACTACCTCGACGCCATCACCGAAGGCGACGACGACAACGAGCGCTACCGCCGCTTCTGCCTGGGTCGCGTGCGCGGCCTGCAGGTGGTGGATCACGCCGCAATGCCTGCCGCCACCTGCATCGGCTGTTTTGACGGCCGCCGCCGGGTACAGGTGTACAGCCTGTCCGCCCGCCAGCCCGGCATGCCGCTGGAAAACCCGCGCCAGGTCAGCGCCTATGCCTATCCGCGCCAATACGGCCCGCAGTCGCCCAGCTTTGCCCGCGCCATGCTGCCGCCACTCACGACCGGCCTGCCGTTGCTGCAATCAGGTACCGCCGCCATCGTCGGCCACCGCTCACAGCACCATGGCTCGGTGGCAATGCAGCTGGACGAAACCCTGACCAATCTGCAGAGCCTGATTGATGGCGCACGACTGCAACGGCCGGCACTCGCCTCCCATCTGGGTGAGCAATCGCTGCTCAAGGTCTATGTGCGCAATCCGCAGGACGCTGCCGCGGTAAGCCTGCAACTGCAGCAGCGCGGCCTGACCGAATCCAGCTTCATCGTGCTGCACGGCGAAGTCTGCCGGGCCGAATTGCTGGTGGAAATCGAAGGCCTGCACGGCTGACAACAGCACCACCACACCCGGCCCGGCGCAGCGGCCGGGCCAGATCAACGCGGATTCAGTGATAGCCGGTTTCAGCCGTCACCTTGCCGCGGAACACCCGGTACGACCACACCGTATAGCCGAGGATCACCGGCAGCAGCAGCACCAGCCCGACCATGCTGAAGCCCAGCGACGACGCCGGCGCGGCAGCCTGCCACAAGGTCAAATGCGGCGGCAGCAGGTAGGGCCACATGCCCAGCACCAGGCCGACGAAGCCGAGCACGAACAGCGCCAGGGTCAGCAGGAACGGGGGCAGATCGCGTCGTGGGTGCATGGCGCTGCGCCACAGCGCCACCGCCACGGCGAGGGTCAGCAGCGGCACCGGCGACAGCCACCAGAAGTTGCCGTCGCTGAACCAGCGCTCCATCACCCGCGACTGCAGGAACGGCAGCCAGGTGCTGACCAGGCCCATGAACACGATCACCGCCACCATCAGCGGCCGCGTCAGCGAACGTGCCAGCGCCTGCTCACGGCCCTCGGTCTTGAGGATCAGCCAGGTGCTGCCGAGCAGCGCATAGCCGGTGACCACCGCGACGCCAGTCAGCATCGAGAACGGGCTGAACCAACCGAACGCGCCGCCGCTGTACTGCCCGTCCTGCATCGGCAGGCCCTGTACCAGCGCGCCCAGGATCACCCCCTGCGCGAACGCCGCCAGCAGCGAGCCCATCGCGAACGACACGCTCCACAGCGCGCGCGAGCGATGCGCCTTGAAGCGGAATTCGAAGGCCACGCCGCGGAATACCAGGCCCATCACCAGCAGCAGCACCGGCAGGTACAGGCCCGACAGCAGCACCGCATAGGCCTTGGGAAACGCCGCCATCAGCCCGGCACCGCCGAGCACCAGCCAGGTTTCGTTGCCGTCCCAGATCGGCGCGGCGGTATTCATCATCACGTCGAGCTGCTGCTCGTCCTCGGCGAACGGCGCAAGGATGCCGATGCCGAGCACGAAGCCATCCAGCACCACGTACATCAGCACGCCGAAGCCAATCACCGCGAACCATGCCACCGGCAGCCAGGTCGTCATCTCCATGTCAGCGCTCCTCCAGCGGTTCGTTGACGCCGGACAGCGGCCGCGCCGGGGTATGCATGCCGTCATCGCGCGGCGGCAGGTCATGTGGCTTGGGCCCGCTGCGCATGATCTTGACCAGGTACCAGATGCCCCAGCCGAACACGAACAGATAACCGATCACATAGATGGCAAGCGACAGCACCGTCATCCACGCGCTCTGCGCGCCCACCGCATCGGCCGTGCGCAGCACGCCATACACCACCCACGGTTGCCGCCCCATTTCGGTGACGAACCAACCGGCCACCAACGCGACGAAGCCGCTCGGCAGCATCCAGTTCCAGCCACGCAACAGCCACGTCGACTGCAGCAGGCGTCCACGCCACAACTGGAAGGCCGAAATCCACGCAACCAACAGCATCAACGAACCGATCCCGACCATGATGCGGAACGCATAGAACACCGGCACCACCGGCGGCCGCTCACTGGCCGGCACCGAGGTCAGCGGCGCGAAGGTACCGTCCGTGCTGTGGGTCAGGATCACGCTGCCGAGCTTGGGGATGGCGATCTCGTAATCGTTGCGCTCTTCCTTTTCATTCGGCACCGCGAACACCACCAGCGGCACGCCTTCGCCGGGCTTGCTTTCATGCCAGTGCGCTTCCATCGCCGCGATCTTCATCGGCTGGTGCTCCAGCGTATTCAAACCATGCATGTCACCGACGAAGATCTGCACCGGCACCGTCAACGCGGCGAATGCGACGGCTGCCACCAGCATCTTGCGGCCGGCTTCCACGTGCACGCCACGGCGCAGATACCAGGCGCCGACACCGCCGATGACAAAGCACGTGGTAATGAACGAACCCAGCGCCATGTGCGCCAGTCGGTAAGGGAAGGACGGGTTGAACACGATCTGCCACCAGTCCTGCGGATGCACGATGCCGTCGACCAGCGTGTAACCCGCCGGCGTATGCAGCCAGCTGTTGGAAGACAGGATCCAGAAGGTGGAAAACAGCGTGCCCAAGGCCACCATGCAGGTGGAGAAGAAGTGCAGGCGCGGCGAGACCTTTTCCCAGCCGAACAACATCACGCCGAGGAAACTCGCCTCGAGGAAGAACGCGGTCAGCACTTCGTAGGTAAGCAATGGCCCGATCACCGTGCCGGCCACTTCGCTCAATCGCGGCCAGTTGGTGCCGAACTGGAAGGCCATGACGATGCCGCTGACCACGCCCATGCCGAAGGACACGGCGAAGATCTTCTGCCAGAAGAAAAACAGCTCGCGCCAGACCGGATTGCGGGTGCGCAGCCAACGCCATTCGACGAAGGCCAACCAACTGGCCGTACCGATGGTGAAGGCCGGGAACAACACATGAAAACTCACCACGAATCCGAACTGGATCCGGGACAACAGCAGCGCTTCCACGGCCGCTTCTCCGCAACATTTTTAATTGGGGCGATTCTGGTCCGGTATTGGTTAAGAACGGATGTGACCGGTTGTCGCAGTGCGTCAAAACGTCGCACAGCGATAGCCCCCTCCCTTTTGTCGAAGACAAAGGGGAGGGTTGGGGAGGGGTGCGCTTTTGGCCGCGCTTTTGGCCGCCCCTGTAGTGGGGGGGGGGGGGGGGGGGGGGGGGGGGGGGGGGGGGAGACTCGCACGCGGGAGGCGCCCGAGACGCCAGGCGCCACC
>NZ_JBSPUF010000003.1:90602-111054 GCF_056861425.1 Stenotrophomonas sp. 21LCFQ19
CGGGGCGCCCCCCGTGTCGCCCGGCCCCGGCGGGTGGCGGGGGGGCCCCCCCCCCCCCCCCCCCGCCCCCCCCCCCCCACTACGCTTCTGCCCCAGCCCTTCGAGGCAACCTAAACATTGCCGATTCCGGCAGCTCACCCGCCGAACCCTGCCTCCATGACCTGTGGCCCAGCCCGCCGTGTTGGCCTGCTGCTACCCTTGCCCGGTTCCCTTTCACCGGTGCCGAATGATGCCCAAGCTGCTGCCCCTGTCCCTGCTGTTGTTGACCGCTTTCGGCAACGCCCATGCCGCACCCACGCCGATCACCATCGAGCAGGCCATGGCCAACCCGGACTGGATCGGGCCGCCGGTGGAATCGGCCTGGTGGTCGTGGAATGGCCAGCAGGTCGAGTACACGCTCAAGCGCCAGGGCAGCGCGGTGCGCGACAGCTTCCGCCTGCCAGTCAGTGGCGGTGTCGGCCAGCAGGTCGCCGATGACCAGCGCGGCACCCTCGATGCCGCCGACCGCGTCTATGACAGCAGCCGCCAGCGCATGGCCTTCGTCCGCAACGGCGACGTGTTCGTACGCGACCTGCGCAACGGCACGCTGACCCAGCTGACCCGCAGCAACGAGCGCGCCGGTGGCGTCAATTTCGCCAGCGACGGCGGCGTGATCTGGGAAGTGGGCAACAACTGGTTCCACTGGAATCCACGCAACAACGTCACCAGCCAGGTCGCCCAGCTGAAGGCCGACAAGAACCCGGCCGACGCGCCCAAGGCCGACGTGCTGCGCGACCAGCAGATGCGTACCCTGTCCACCCTGCGCACCGATCGCGCCCAGCGCGAGGAACTGCGCGAGCAGGGCGAGCGCTGGCGCCAGGCCGACCCGACCCGTGCGCCGGCACCGATCTTCCTCGGCGCCGATGTCGAGATCGTCGACAGCGCGCTGTCGCCCGATGCCCGCCACCTGATCGTGGTCACCAAGCCCAAGGGCTACGACGAAGGCCGCGGCGGCAAGATGCCGCTGTACGTGACCGAGTCCGGCTACGAAGAAGCCGAAGACACCCGCACCCGCGTTGGCCGCAACAATCCCGAGCCGCATGCGTTCTGGCTGGCCGATGCAGTCACCGGCAAGGTCGAAGCGCTGTCGCTGGACAACCTGCCCGGCATCGCCACCGATCCGCTGGCCGAGCTGCGCCGCAAGGCCGGCAAGGACGCGCTGAAGGGCAACCGTCCGCTGGAACTGATGAGTGACTTCATGGGCGGCGGCATCCGCTGGAATGCCGACGGCAGCCAGGCCGCGCTGATGCTGCGTGCCAACGACAACAAGGACCGCTGGATCGCCACCACCAGCGCCACCAGCGCACGCCTGGAAAACCGCCACCGCCTGACCGACAGCGGCTGGATCAACTGGGGCTTCAACGATTACGGCTGGATGCCGGACGGCCGCACCCTGTGGCTGCTGTCCGAGGAATCCGGCTATTCGCACCTGTACACGCAGACCGGCAGCGGCAAGCCCAAGACCATCACTTCCGGCAACTGGGAAACCTCGGCGCCGGTGGTCAGTGCCGACGGCAACAGCTTCTACTTCGTCTGCAACCAGAAGTGGCCGGGCGATTACGAAGTCTGCAACGTCAACGCCAACGGCGGTGCCGTACGCGAAGTGACCGCGCTCGATGGCGTGGAGGATTTCAGCCTGTCGCCGGATGGCCAACAGCTGCTGGTGCGTTACTCCGCGCCCTACCTGCCTGCACAGGTCGCGGTGCTGCCGGTCAGCGGCGGCGAAGCACGCAAGCTCACCGATACCCGCAGCGCCGAATTCAAGGCCCGCGAGTGGGTGCAGCCGCAGATGGTGCAGGTGCCGTCCAAGCACAGCGCCGGCCATGTCTGGGCCAAGTACTACGGCCCGGACAAGCTCGAGCCGGGCAAGCAGTACCCGATCGCCATGTTCGTGCACGGCGCCGGTTACCTGCAGAACGTGCATGCGCGTTATTCCAACTACTTCCGCGAGCAGATGTTCCACAACCTGCTGGTGCAGAAGGGTTACATCGTGCTGGACATGGATTACCGCGGCAGCGAAGGCTATGGCCGCAACTGGCGTACCGCCATCTACCGCAACATGGGCCACCCGGAGCTGGAAGACTATCTGGACGGCCTGGACTGGCTGGTCGAAACCAAGCAGGGCGACCGCGACCGCGCCGGCATCTACGGCGGCTCGTATGGCGGCTTCATGACCTACATGGCGCTGTTCCGCTCGCCGGGCACGTTCAAGGCCGGTGCCGCGCTGCGCCCGGTGGGTGACTGGCACCAGTACAACCACGCCTACACCGCCAACATCCTCAACACCCCGGACATCGATCCGGAGGCCTACCGCATCTCCTCGCCGATCGAGTACGCCGAAGGCCTGCAGGACAACCTGCTGATCGCGCACGGCATGATGGATGACAACGTGTTCTTCCAGGACTCGGTCAACATGACGCAGAAGCTGATCGAGCTGCACAAGGACAACTGGTCGATCGCGCCCTACCCGCTGGAGCGCCACGGCTATACGCGTGCCGATTCCTGGCTGGACCAGTACAAGCGCATCCTCAAGCTGTTCGAGCAGGAACTGAAGTAAGCATCAACAAGGGCGCCGCGAGGCGCCCTTGTTGTTTGTGGGTGAGGCTTGGCCCCCTCCCTTGCGCAAAGCGCAGGGGAGGGTTGGGGAGGGGTGCTCTTGATCTTGATCCCGCTCCTACCTCCGCAGAACCCCATCACCACCCAAGCCTCCAGTACCATTCCCCGCACGGAGCCCCACCTGCTGGACGCACATGCCAACTACAGAAAACCCCATCCGCATCGTCACCGCCGTCATCCTCGATCCGCAGCAACGCGTGCTGGTCGTGCGCAAACATGGCTCGGATACCTTCATCCAGCCCGGCGGCAAGCGCGAACCCGGTGAGGATGCACTGCAGACACTTGCGCGTGAGCTGCATGAAGAACTTGGCGTGCTCGTCGACAGCAGCAACGCAGTAGCTTTGGGCACTTTTGAAGACGCCGCTGTCAACGAACCCGGTCGCAGGGTGCAGGGCGAATCCTTCCTGGTAGGCATCAGCGGCATCCCGCAGGTACAGGCAGAAATCGCCGAGCTCGCCTGGATTCCACTGCAGGCACCGCATGGTGTGAAGTTGGCACCATTGAGTGCGCTGCATGTTCTTCCTGCGGCGCGCACCGCTATTCTCGCCGCAGCACAGATCGGCTGAATCCCACGCTTGGCAACAATAAGACCAAGGAGCATTTTTGAGCACTATCGCGATCGAACACGATGGAACACGATGGAACACGATGGAAAAAAGTACGAGGCGGATTACCTCGTAGATCAAGGGCTTGTCACGGTTTACGGCGAACGTGGCCAGGAAACCACACAAATCGGAGGGCTGACGGAACAAGGCACTGCAAAACACCTTCTCCGCAACCTCATTCGCAAGGGTCAGATTGACCCAGTCGAACCTGGCGCGACTTGAGTCAGGCAGTAGTCCAACAGCAACCCCTAGCGAGTCATCGTGAAACCGCCCCAGCTTCCGCCCCTTCCTGCCAAACCCTCCGCAGCCACCTCGTTCATCGCTGTCACTGCCAAACTCTCACTGGTGATCGCTGCGATGGCCCTTGCCTGGAGCCTGCTGCAACTGCTGGTAGCGGCCCTGATGGGCCGCATGGACATCCTCCGCACCATGCAGGACGAAGGCCTGCCTGTACCGCCGGGCATGCTCTGGCTCAGTGAACACGTACTCTCGCTGAGCGTGCTTGGCCTGCTGCTGTCGATTGCGTTCCTTGCCGTGTCGTGGGCATTGCTCAGACACCGTGAATGGGGCCGGATCGGCTTCATCGTCTTCCTGGTGCTGGTGGCCTTGGCCAACTTCGCCTTCCTGCCGT
This sequence comes from Stenotrophomonas sp. 21LCFQ19, assembly GCF_056861425.1. Taxonomy (NCBI): domain Bacteria; kingdom Pseudomonadati; phylum Pseudomonadota; class Gammaproteobacteria; order Lysobacterales; family Lysobacteraceae; genus Stenotrophomonas; species Stenotrophomonas sp. 21LCFQ19. The sequence continues at coordinate 94,494 of NZ_JBSPUF010000003.1, forward strand.
TGATCCACAGCATGTTCGACAGCATGCAGGCGATGGTGCCTGCCGAGTTCCTCAATTCCCCACAAGGCCTGGAAATGCGCGTGCAACTACGCGTCGGCCTGTGGACATCACTGATCACCAGCGCCGTTACCGCCTTGGCACTGGCGGTGCTGCATGGGTGGCTGGTGATCAAGCTGAGTCGCCCTGACGTACGCGCCCTGTTTCGTTGAGTCCCCCGGAGTTTGCATGTCCGTTCCACGTTACCTCTCCGCCCTCGCTGGCGGCCTGCTCGCGCTGAGTGCGCTGCCGGTCGCCGCCGCTACCCTGGGCTGCGGCAGCTATACCGCAGAAGAAGGCTCGGCCCGCTTCGTGATCGAGAGCAGCAGCCAGGCTTCGATGCGCTATGAAGGCCTGGCGCCTACCCAATATGTAATCCGTCAGCAGGGCGACACCCTGCATGCCGCCGATGTATCCAACGGCTTCAGCACCGAGTACAGCCTCAGCCGTGACGGCAAGCGCATCACCGGCAGCTTGGGCGACTACGTGCTGGACACCAGCAGCAGCTGCAAGACAGCGCCTACGCCGGCCGCAGGCAGCTGCCGTGCCGATATCGACAGCTGCATCGAGAATGCCAGCGCGGCAACGCCGCCGCAGCTGCGCCAGTGGTGCCAGGAAGACCTGCCCTTCGCCTGCGAGCGCCTGCTGTCCAGCTACCGCGATGAAGCACGGGCCGCACAACAGGCCGCAACGCCGGATCCGGATCTGGAAGAGCCTGCGGTCTGCAAGGAGAGCACCCCGCAGTACAACGAAGCGGCTTGCCTGGCAGCGGCCAAGGAAGTCCTCGGCATCGCCATTGCCAAGGCGCTGGCCGGCGCCTTGAGCAGCAACACCGCGGTGCTGCCCGAGCCGCGTTTGAACGAATTGCTGCAACTGTGCCGCAGCCATCCGGATGCAGGCTTCTGCAGCGAGGTCGCCGATGCGCACTGGGATGCCGGGCGCTACCTGCCCGCGCGCGACGCGCTGCAGCTGGCCTGCAAGGCCGGCGCCGACGAGATGACCTGCAAGCGCGCACAAGCGCTGGCTGCATTGAGCGCTGCCGATGTTGACGTCGGCCCCGCCAGCAGCCTGCCCTGCGGTGACTACAGGGCCAGCACCGGCCTGATGGATGCGCTCGGTTTCGGCAACGATGGCCTGGTCACGATGGGCATGGGCAGCGAGCTGCGCGCACGCCTGCAGGATGGCGCCATCCATATCCGCCACGACAAGGGTGGCGACTTCGTGCTCAAGCCGCTGCGCAACGGCGGCCTGCTCGGCATCGACAGCTGGAACCGCTATGCCGTTTACCAGCGCACTGGCGGCAGCAGCCAGTGCAGCGCGCCCAAGGTATTCGTCGAACTGCCGCTGCCGCAGGATTGCCCTGTGGGCAGTGATCCACAGGCCTGCTGCGACAGCGGCAAGCTGCAGGGCTGCAATACCCTTGGCCACCGCCATGCACTGGCCGGCGACTGGCAGGCCGCTGCGCCGGCATACCAGAAGCTGTGCCAGGCCGGTGTGCGCGTTGGCTGCGAGAACCTGCGCAGCGTCTACGAGAACACCGGCGACGAAGACATCCCCGGCAAACTGCTGTCCATCTGCAAGCGCGACGGCAAGGGCACCCATGTGGCCTGCGATGTCTACGAGACCACCAACTGGGCAATGGCCGGCCTGGGTGCGCAGCTGATGCGTGCCGCCGAAGACCTCGACAACGAAGAAGACGCCGACGCACCGACGACGCCCAGCAAGGGCAAATCGCTGCGCAAGTAAGGCATGAGGCGCAGGCCGCGGCAGCGGCCTGCGCTACAGTACGCACATGAACGAATTCGACCGCGTACGCGACTATCTGACCGGCCTGCAGGACCGCATCTGCGCCGCCATCGAGCAGGCCGACGGCCAGGCCCGTTTCAACGAGGACCGCTGGCAGCGCGCCGAAGGTGGCGGTGGCCGGACCCGCATCCTGCGTGATGGCGCAGTGTTCGAGCAGGCCGGCATCGGCTTCTCCGACGTCGCCGGCACGCGCCTGCCACCCTCGGCCTCTGCCAGCCGCCCGGAGCTCGCAGGAGCGTCCTGGCGCGCCTGTGGCGTGTCGCTGGTGTTCCACCCCAGCAACCCCTACCTGCCGACCACCCACGCCAACGTGCGCTACTTCCAGGCCGAACTGGATGGCAAGACGGTGGCGGCATGGTTCGGCGGCGGCTTTGACCTGACCCCGTTCTATCCCTTCGACGAAGACGTGCAGCATTGGCATACGGTTGCGCGCGAATTGTGCGCGCCTTACGGTGAAGACCGCTATGCCGCGCACAAGCGCTGGTGCGATGAATATTTCTTCCTCAAGCACCGCAATGAAACGCGCGGCGTTGGCGGCCTGTTCTTCGACGACCTGCACGCCGACTTCGAAACCGACTTCGCCTACCTGCAGGCGGTTGGCGACGGTTTCCTCGATGCCTACCTGCCCATCGTCGAACGCCGCAAGGACACCCCGTATGGCGAACGCGAGCGCGAGTTCCAGCTGTACCGCCGTGGCCGCTACGTCGAGTTCAACCTGGTCTACGACCGCGGCACCTTGTTCGGCCTGCAGAGTGGCGGCCGCAGCGAAAGCATCCTGATGAGCCTGCCACCGCGCGTGCGCTGGGAATACGGCTATACCCCCGACAGCGGCAGCGACGAAGCGCGCCTGGGCGCATACCTGGTCCCGCGCGACTGGCTATAGTGCCGAGCCATGCCCGGCAGGGGCTTTACCAGCAAGCCATCAGATGTGGGAGCGGCGTAAGCCGCGAAGCCCGCAGCAGTGAAATTGAGGCGTTGTCTGCAATCGGATCGATCATCAGCTTCGCGGCTTACGCCGCTCCCACAAGCTTGGATTTCTGGTGACGCCTCATGCCGAGCATGGCCCGGCACTACCTGTTGTCCTTCTTCAGGATGATGGTGATGCGGCCGTTGGTTTCCAGCAGTGCCAGATCAACTTCATCCACTTCATCGCAACCGGCATCGCGCATCGCCTTGGAAAAATCGGCCTTGCTGACCAGCTCGCGCTGCAGCACCTTCTGCAGCACGTGGCCGTGCCGCGCCAACACCACCGGCTCGCCTTCGATCACCTGCTCCATCACCGGGCTGCGGGTAGTGATCCAGCCCACGACGTAGTTCAACGCGATCAGCGTTGCTGCCAACAGCAAGCCGCCGCCCAATGACGTGTCCTGCCCCAGCAACGCGTTCTGCACGGCATTGCCCAACAACACCAGCAACAGCATGTCGAACGGGGTGAACTGACCCAGCGTGCGCTTGCCAGCAACCCGCACCATCACCAGCACCACGACATAGACAATCACCGCGCGCAGAATGAACTCCCACCACGGCATCGCCAGTGCGAACAGGTCGGACATGATTCCCCTCCATCACTCGATGACCTCATCCTCGGCCAGTGCAGATAAAGACGGCGCGAGAAAATCGGCGGGAGCGGCCTTCCATCTGAATAGTTTCAAATGAGACAAAAAAGAAGCCCCGCCGACCAGGGGGGGGTCGACGGGGCCGGGGAGCGGGCATTTGGGGAGGAATCCCCGCTCCGAGATCTGCTCCAGGGGATGGGAGAGATCCGCGACAGACGTTGCGTCTGTCGCGGACTATATGAGCACTATCAACCTTGATGGTTCGTGAAGATTCTGTCTTTCTTCCAAAAGAATTAAGGACAGATTCATCTGCGGAAAACAGCACTATTTTCTAAATGCGATGTAACGCGACGCATTGTTTCATTTACCAAAACTTTCTAGTTAAGAAACTAGAAAATCAATGAGCTTCGTCCCAATTTTCACCGATTCCAGTGTCCACTACCAAGGGAACACGCAGGCTCGCTGCCGATGCCATTCGTTGCTCGACTTCCGCGCGCAAGGTGTCGATGAATGCGATGTCGGCCTCGAATACCAGTTCATCGTGCACCTGCAGGATCATCCTGGCCTTGTCACTGTGCCCCTGCAGCCAGGTGTCCACGCTGACCATCGCGCGCTTGATGATGTCCGCCGCAGTGCCCTGCATCGGGGCGTTGATGGCGGCACGTTCGGCGCCGGCACGCAGGCCCTGGTTGCGGGCGTTGATGTCGTTCAAATACAGGCGGCGACCAAACAGGGTCTCCACATAGCCCTGCTCGCGCGCCTGCACACGCATGCGCTCCATGAAATCGCGCACCGCCGGATAGCGGCTGAAATACAGCGCCACATAATCCTGCGCCTGGCCACGATCGATGCCCAGGTTCTTGGCCAGGCCGAACGCGCTCATGCCGTACATCAGGCCGAAGTTGATTGCCTTGGCCGCGCGACGCTCGTTCGGCGTCACTTCGTCCAGCGCGCGACCGAACACTTCGGCAGCGGTGGCACGATGCACGTCGGCACCCTGCTCGAATGCGCGCACCAGGCCCGGGTCTTCCGACAGATGCGCCATGATCCGCAGCTCGATCTGCGAGTAGTCGCAGGCCATCAGCTTGCGCCCCGACGGGGCGACGAATGCCTTGCGGATACGCCGGCCGTCCTCGGTACGGACCGGGATGTTCTGCAGGTTGGGATCGGACGAGGACAGGCGCCCGGTCGCCGCTCCCGACTGGTGGTAGCTGGTGTGCACGCGGCCGGTATCCGGGTTGACCATCTCCGGCAGCTTGTCGGTATAGGTGCTGCGCAGCTTGGTCAGGCCGCGGTATTCGAGGATGACGCGCGGCAGCTCGTGCTGCTCGGCAATCGCTTCCAACGCTTCTTCATTGGTGCTGGGCTGGCCCTTGGGGGTTTTCACCAGCGCCGGCAGGCCCAGCTCGTCGAACAACACCGCCTGCAGCTGCTTGGGCGAATCCAGGTTGAAGGTATGCCCTGCCAGCTCGGTGGCCTTCTGCTGCGCCGCCAGCATGCGTGCGGACAGATCGCTGCTCTGCCGCTTCAGCTCGGCCGCATCGATGCGCACGCCGTTGGCCTCGATGCGCGCGAGCACCGGCACCAGCGGCATTTCGATATCGCGGTACACGCTCTGCAGCGACGGCACCGCCGCCAGCTGCGGGCCCAGTACACGGTGCAGGCGCAAGGTGATGTCAGCGTCTTCGGCGGCGTAGGCGCCGGCTTCGTCGATGCCTACCTGGGCAAACGAAATCTGCTTTGCGCCCTTGCCCGCCACGTCCTCGAACTTGGTGGTGGTGTAGCCAAGATAGCGCTGCGCCAGCGAGTCCATGTCGTGGCGGGTAGCGGTGGAGTTCAGCACGAAGCTTTCCAGCATGGTGTCGTCGGCATAGCCCTGCACGTCGACGCCGTGGCGGCGCAGTACATGGATGTCGTACTTGCCGTGCTGGCCGAGCTTCTTCTTGCCGGCATCTTCCAGCAGCGGCTTGAGCGCATCCAGCACCTGCTGCATCGGCAGCTGTGCCGGCGCACCCGGATAGATGTGGCCGACCGGGATGTACGCGCCCTTGCCGGGTTCGACCGCCAGGCTGATGCCGACCAGATTGGCGCGCATCGCGTCCAGCGCATCGGTTTCGGTATCGAAGGCGAATTCATCGGCGGCCTGCAGACGTTCCACCCAGGCCTGCAGCTGCTCGCTGGTGAATACCGTTTCGTATTCACCCTTGGCCGCCATCGCTGGATCAAGGCCAACCACCGGCTCACTGTCGGCAGCCTTGGCATAGCCCGCGGCAGTGCCGCGCAGGCTGGGCTTGCTGTCACCAGCAACATCCGGTGCAGCAACGCCACCGAGTTCGCGCAGCGCCTGGGTGAAGCCGTAGCGCGCGTACAGGCCGCGCAGCGAGTCCACGTCCTGTTCGCGCAGCTGCAGGTCGCGTGGCCCTTGTTCCAGCGGCACGTCGGTGCGGATGGTGACCAGATCGCGGTTCAAGGGCAGGCGCGGAAGTGCGGCGCGCAGGTTCTCGCCAATCTTGCCCTTCATGCCCGGGGCAGCGGCGATCACGCCATCCAGGTCGTTGTACTCGGCCAGCCATTTGGCGGCGGTCTTGGGGCCGCACTTCTCCACGCCCGGCACGTTGTCGACGGTATCACCCATCAGCGCGAGGTAATCGATGATCTGATCGGCGCGCACGCCGAACTTGTCGATCACCGCCGCGTCCGAGTCGGTGCGGCTGCCGGTCATGGTATTGACCAGCACCACGCCCGGACGCACCAGCTGGGCGAAATCCTTGTCGCCGGTGGAGATGGTGACTTCCAGTCCATCCGCAGCGGCGGCCAGCGCCAGCGTGCCGATCACGTCATCGGCCTCGACGCCGTCGACGCGCAGGATGTCGATGCCCAGCGCCTGCACGATGTCGCACATCGGCTGCACCTGCGAGCGCAGGTCGTCGGGCATCGGCGGACGGTTGGCCTTGTACTCGGCATACATGTCGTCACGGAAGGTCTTGCCCGGCGCATCGACCACGAAGGCGACGTATTCGGGCTTTTCCTTCAGCGTGGACCGCAGCATGTTGACCACGCCGAACAGCGCGCCGGTGGGCTCGCCATTGGCGTTGGTCAGTGGCGGGAGCGCGTGGAACGCGCGATACAGGTAACTGGAACCGTCTATAAGGACTAATCTGCTCATGCGCTGATTCTACGCGGCGGACCGTTGCCGCATGTGGACAGGCATAATCGAACCATTCCCACCGAAGGATGCGACCCCATGAAATCCCTGCTGCTGATTCCCCTGCTGGCCCTGGCTGGCTGCGCCTCCCTCGGCGAAGGCGCGACGCCGGTAGATGTCAAAGGTGCGGATATCACGCGCAAGTCGATGGACAACGGCGACACCATCGAGGAATACCGGGTCGGCGGCACCCTGCGCATGGTCAAGGTGACCCCGTCGCGCGGCGCACCGTTCTACATGTACGACCGCGATGGCGACGGCCGCATGGACAGCGACAAGGACGGCACCAAGCCGGTGTACTGGAAGCTGTATAGCTGGTGATCTTCTACCCCCTCCCTTGCGCGAAGCGCAGGGGAGGGTTGGGGAGGGGTGCTTTTGGCGGCCAAGCCTGAAGACCAACGGGCCCATTCACCCGGCAGAACAAAGCCCTCGATCGAGGGCTTTGTTGATTTTGGCTTCTTGTTTCTTTGGGGCCACCGCGTGAAGCACCCCTCCCCAACCCTCCCCTTTGCCTACGGCAAAAGGGAGGGGGCAGAAGCCCTCGCTCGGGGGCCTTTGTTGATTCTGGTTGCTGGTTTCTTTGGCGACACAGCGGGAAGCACCCCTCCCCGGCCCTCCCCTTTGCCTTCGGCAAAAGGGAGGGGTGGAAGCCTCAGCGGATTACCAGCACCGGGACCGTGCTGCGGGCCAGCACTTCGGAGGTCTGGCTGCCCAGCAATACCCGGGTGACGCCGCGGCGACCATGCGAGGTCATCACCACCAGGTCGCTGTTGCAGGCCTTGGCGGTGTCGATGATACCGTCGGCGGCGTAGCGGTCCAGCACGTGGTGGGTCTGCACGTCGGCCACATCAGCGGCGTGTGCGGCGGCCAGTGCCGGCTGCAGGATCTTCTGTGCGGCTTCCTCGCGGTCCTTCTTGTACTCCGGGCTGGCCTCGTAGCCGGCGCTCCAGCCCATGGCGTCGTACATGCCCACCGCCCACGGCTCGGAAACCGTGACGATGTCGGCATGCGCGCCCAGCTGGGCGGCCAGCTCCAAGCCCTTGGCCAGGCCCTTGGCGGAAAGCTCGGAACCGTCGGTGGCGATCAGGATGCGCTTGTACATGGCAGTTCTCCTTGGATGAAGGGTGGTGGTGGCACCATTGCACACCCGATGTTGCCCCCATGCCTTGCGCGAGATCAAACCCGGTCGATCAGGCGCTGACCCATACCTCCCAGTGTGGTCCGCGCTGCTGCCAGTCGAATTCCACCGGCAGGAACTTCTCGATCAGCCGCGCATTGCTGCGCAGGTGGTCGCTGAGCGTGGCGGTGGTGAAGCGACCGCCGCCGGCCAGTGCCATCGGCAACAGCAACTGGTCGGACAGGTGCTCGCCCACGCAGGCACCACCCCCCAGGTAGGCCTGCACGGTGTCGGCCAGCCGACCCGCCACGTCCTCGGCAACCAGCCCGCGCTCGCCATGGCTGTCGAAATGCTCGACATGCTGGTCATGCCGCACCGTCACCGAGGCCACATTGCCCGGCCCAAGCGCCGGCCGCACCACCCGCACATGGCGTGGATGGGCGTCCACGCCGAAGCGCTTGGCCAGCACATCCAGCTCGCGCTGGCCGATGGCGGCAGGCAGGCCCGATACCAGTACCTGCGCCTCCAGCGCCTGCAATGGCCCGCGCACGCTGAACTCGAGTGGCTGCAGCTGCACACACCCCTGCACCGTCGCTTCCAGCACGCCGCCACCGGCCGGATGGAAGCCCGGCACATGCAACTGCAGGTCCGCCTGCACGCCCATCCGCGCCAATGCCGGCAGATAGCAGCTGTTGATGAAGTCGGCACTCGGTGCCATCGGATTGTGCGTACCACCTTCCAGCCGCACACGTGACGGCGCGGAGGCCTGCCATAGCGCAGGCAGCACTGTCTGCAGCACCAACGTCGCCGAGCCGGCGCTGCCGATGGCGAAGTGGTAGTCGCCCGCCTGCACGATGCCGGGCACGAAACGCAGCGTGGTCGCCCCCAGCGCAGCGCCTTCCACCTGCGCATTGCTGATCCGCGCTGCGGCGTTGACCGCGGTCAAATGCTGGCGCATCAATCCCGGCCGCGGGCGCTTGGCACGGATGTCCTGCATGGCAAAGCCAATCCCGGTGCACAGGCTCAAGCTCAGCGCAGAGCGCAGCAACTGCCCGCCGCCCTGGGTTCCATCGATTTCAATCATTTCCATTGTCTTGCCTTCCTGTGGCGCCCCACCGCAGTGGTGGCGCCATTTTGTCTTATCCCTTCACACACACCACCTGACGCAGGGTATGCATGATCTCAACCAGATCGCGCTGCGCCTCCATCACCGCCTCGATCGACTTGTAGGCGGCCGGTGACTCATCCACTACCTCGGCGTCCTTGCGGCACTCCACGTGCGCGGTGGCCTTGATGTGGTCATCCACGCTGATCAGCTTGCGCGCCTTGGTGCGGCTCATCACGCGGCCGGCACCGTGGCTGCAGCTGTGGAAGCTGTCCTCGTTGCCCAGCCCGCGCACAATGAAGCTCTTGGCGCCCATGCTGCCCGGAATGATGCCCATCTCGCCCTTGCGCGCACTCACTGCGCCCTTGCGCGTCACCAGCACATCCTTGCCGAAGTGGTGCTCGCGATTGACGTAGTTGTGGTGGCAGTTGACCGCCTCGGCCTGCGCCTCGAATGGCTTGCTGATCACCGTACGCGCGGCCGCAACCACATTGCGCATCATCACCTCGCGGTTGATGCGGGCGAAACGCTGTGCCCAATCCACCGCGAACACGTAGTCGCCGTAATGCGCGCTGCCTTCCGGCAGGTACGCCAGGTCCTGGTCCGGCAGGTTGATCATCCAGCGACGCATCTCCTGCTTGGCCAGCTCGATGAAGTAGGTGCCGATGGCATTGCCGACGCCACGCGAGCCGGAGTGCAGCATGAACCACACGCGCTGCTCTTCATCCAGGCATACCTCGACGAAGTGGTTGCCGGTACCCAGCGTTCCCAGATGCTTGAGGTTGTTGGTGTTCTTCAGCTTGGGGTGGCGCTCGCAGATCAGGGCGAAGTCGGCAGCAAGCTGCGACCAGCCTTCCACCGAAAGCTCCGGCGCGGTATCCCAGCTGCCCTTGTCGCGGCCGCCACGGGTCACGCTGCGGCCGTGCGGCACTGCGCGTTCGATCGCGCTGCGCAGCGCAGACAGGTTGTCCGGCAGGTCGCTGGCAGTCAGCGTGGTACGGGTGGCGATCATGCCGCAGCCGATGTCCACGCCGACCGCAGCCGGAATGATGGCGCCGATGGTCGGCACCACCGAACCCACGGTCGCACCCTTGCCGAGATGGACGTCGGGCATCACCGCCACCCATTGATGGATGAAGGGCAGGCGCGCGATGTTCTTGAGCTGCTCGCGGGCCTCGTCTTCCAAAGGCACGCCGCGCGTCCACAGCTTGATCGGTGCCGCACCCGGCTCCTGGATGACGTTGTAATTGGTGTCGTTCATTGATGGCTTTCCTGTCATCTTCAAATCAAAGGTGCGGTGACAAAGGGGATGGAACTGTCCGCAGTACCAGAGCAGGTCTGGCAAGGCAGCCGGGACTTGAACCCGACCCCGAAGGGCTTCCAATGTAGTTCCACCTGCATTCACCGCGTGCAACATCTGCAAAAGGTGCCGGCCTGCACGACAAAGGTTGAAGGAACATCCTGCTCTAACCAGACTGAGCTACCGCTGCGTTTCCACAACGGGCGGGATTCGAACCCGCGACCCGGAGCTTAAGAGGCTGTAGTTCCTTCGGCATTCGTGCACGCCGACGTTGAAACGTGTTCATGCCGAAACATGAAGCAATACGAACAAGGTGCCGGCAGATACGACAAGAATGATGGAACGTTTCACCGCTGTGCCACGAGGGCAAGGCGGCGATCCTGCTCTATCCACTGAGCTACCGATGCATCGCGGCATCGGGCGGGAATCGAACCCGCGACCTGGAGCGTGAAAGGCTGTAGTTCCATCGGCATTCGTACAAGCCGACATTGAGGGGGTGGGAGCAGACGGCAAGGGTTGGACTGACCCTCCGGATTCGAACCGGAGTGAACAACCAATGTAGTCAGGCCGGCATCCGCCTTCTCCCATGAAAGAATTCTCCAGGCCCGGCCGGCCCCATTGCCGGCCGGGCATCACATCGGCGACATCCGTATCGCCCTTACAGATCCATTGCCGCGATCCGCTCCACCCAGCGTGGACGCTGTGCCGGCGGCAGGCTGGCGTTGGCCAGCAGCTCGAACACCGCATCGCTGAAGCCGCCGATATGCAGCACGTCCTCGCGCTCTACCGTCTGGCTGCTGGCCACCGGCTGCAGATCAATGCAGGCCAGCTGCGCCTGCGGGCAACGCGCCTTCAGCGCGGCCCACTCACGCATGGTTGCGGTCTCACGGTTGCCGCGGGTGTCACGCCAGCTTTCGTTGTCCGACACCAGCACCAGCAGATCCACCTGCGCCCGCTTGCGGTTGAGGTAGGCCAGCGGTGCACTTACCGACGTACCGCCACCATTGATTGCCAACTGCTTTGCCAGGGTCATCACGCTGTCGCGCGGGTTCAACTGCTGTGGATGCACCTCGGTATCGAACGGCAGCACCTGCGCCTGCGGGTGACCGCGCAACACACAGGCCGCGATCAAGGCCGCCACGTCGACGCACCGCGCCGCCGAGCTTGCCCCCTTGCGATAGCCGGTTACCGGCCACTGCATCGAACCGGATACGTCCACCGCCACCACCACCTTGCCCTGCAATGCCGGCACCGACGCGGTCGCCACCTCCATCGCGTCCTGCAGCGCGTCCAGGATCGGACGCGGCAGTGCCGCACCGGCGTGGTAGGCCATCAGCAGCTGGTAGGGCAGCACCCGCGAGCGGGCGATCTGCTGCGGGTCACGCAGCTTCGCAGCCACTTCTGCAACCATGGATTCGTCCTCGAACACGCCGTGACGGGCAAAGGTGTTCAAGTTCATTCGCAGCTGCTGCCAGCTCGAGTTGCGTGCCAGTACCGACCACTGCGCAGCATCCAATGCCAGCGCGCTGTAGTACTGGAACGGCAGGTCCGGCAACATCCCGCGCGGATCGCGCTTGAACGCTTCGTAGGCACGCAGCTCTGCCGGCAGCAAGGCCTCGTCGTAGGGCCGTCCGATCACCCAGGCATACAGCGCCTCACGCGCGGCATCCTGCGGCTTGGGATGGACCATGCGGATCACATCGGCCAGCGACGGCTGGTTGCCGATCGCCGCACGGATGATCGCTTTCGGCGAGGCCTGCTCCAGCCACTGCCGCAGCAGGCGCTTCGGCAACGAGCCCAACGAACGGCGACCTACCCGACCACTGCGCATGATCTGCACGAAAGTACGCAGCATGCGGCCGTTGTCGATCACATGCGGGAAGGCCGCTGCAAACGCCTCACCATCACGCACGCTCAGCATCGCCAACAGCAGCGCGGGCACGTCCTTCATGTGCGCCACACCGTGGGCATAGGCGGCGGTGCGGGCAATGAAGCCGGCATCGACCTCGTTGCACAGCGCCTGCACCTGCTCCAGCTGCGTATCGGCGCTGGCGTAGAAGGTGCTGTTCAAGCAACCGGTGGCAGCGAACAGGGCCAAGGCCGCACGCGGGTCACGGGCATAGGCCGATCCACCGGCCTCGTTGCGGACCGTGGCCTTCGGCAGCAGGGCGCCGCGGAAGGATGCGAACAGGTTTGCGTTGGCCATTTCGTACTCCTTGGCGGGAACTGCCCGCCGCTTGTCTTGCTCCTATGAACGCAATGGCCGTGCCAACTTTTCCATCATTCGATCAATTCATTGATTTACAAAGGTATTTTTAATTTCCAGGAGAGGATTCGCGCATCCGTGATGCGGACTTACGTATACTTTCAGCGCGCTTTTTATAGGAATTGATATGTCCAAGCGTCAGGTCATCTTCGGCATGCTCGGCACCCAGCTCGATTCGGGCAGCGGCCCCGGTCGCTGGGAAAAATGGCGGCCCACGGTGGCCCTGGGCATGCACGAGGACTTCCAGCCCGATCGCATCGAACTGATGCTGGACGAGCGCCGCTTCAGCCGGCTGGCCAAACTGGTGCAGGAAGATCTGGCACTGGTATCACCCGGTACCGAGCTGCGCCTGCACGACACCTACCTGGTCGATCCCTGGGAATTCGAAGGCGTCTACGCACGCCTGCACGACTTTCTCGCGGCCTATCCATTCCAACCGGACGAGGAGGACTACTACGTCCACATCACCACCGGCACCCACGTCACCCAGATCTGCTGGTTCCTGCTGACCGAGAGCCGCCATTTTCCCGGTCGCCTGCTGCAGACCTCGCCGCCACGCAAACAGGCCAATGGCGACCCCGGCAGCCACGCAGTAATCGACCTGGACCTGTCGCGCTACGACCACATCGCCCAGCGCTTCGCCCAGCAACAGCTGCAGGACCGCGACCTGCTCAAGAGCGGCATCGCCACCCGCAACCCGGCCTTCAACCGGATGATCGAGCAGATCGAGAAAGTCGCGACGCGCTCGCGCGCACCGATGCTGCTGACCGGCCCCACCGGTGCCGGCAAGAGCCAGCTGGCCAAGCGTGTGTTCGAGCTGAAGAAGCTCAAGCACCAGTTGCCCGGTCGTTTCGTCGAAGTGAACTGCGCGACCCTGCGCGGCGACGGCGCGATGAGCACCTTGTTCGGCCACACCAAGGGCGCCTATACCGGCGCCAGCAGTGACCGCGCCGGCCTGCTGCGCTCGGCCCACCAAGGCCTGCTGTTCCTCGACGAGATCGGCGAGCTGGGCGCCGACGAACAAGCCATGCTGCTGCGCGCACTGGAAGAGAAGCGCTTCCTGCCGGTGGGCAGTGACCGCGAGGTCGAAAGCGACTTCCAGCTGATTGCCGGCACCAACCGCGACCTGCAGCACGATGTCCGCCAAGGCCGCTTCCGCGAGGACCTGCTGGCACGCCTGAACCTATGGACTTACCAACTCCCCGGCCTTGCCCAACGCAGCGAGGACATCGAGCCCAACCTGGAATTCGAACTGGAACGCTGGTCGCGCGAGCAGCACGAACGCGTGCGCTTCAACGCCGAAGCGCGTAGCCGCTATCTGACATTCGCCACCAGCAGCGAAGCTGCATGGCGCGGCAACTTCCGCGATCTGGGCGCCAGTGTTGTGCGCATGGCGACGCTGGCAAATGCAGGACGCATACAGACCGACGGCGTCGATGAAGAGATCAACCGCCTGCGCACGCAATGGCATGGCGGCGATGAGGCATCGCCACTGCAGGCATTGCTCGGCGATGTTGCCAACCAACTGGACCGCTTCGACCGCGTGCAGCTGGAAGAAGTGGTACGCGTCTGCCTGCGCTCAAGGAACCTGTCTTCGGCTGGCCGTGAACTGTTCGCGGTATCGCGCACGCAGCGCGCCAGCACCAACGACGCCGATCGCCTGCGCAAATACTTGGCAAAGTTCGATCTGGATTGGGAGCAACTGCGGAATCACGCAACCCAACTGTAGTGCCGAGCCATGCTCGGCAGTCCTTCACGCACAGGCTAATACGCCGACCACTCCCCGGGTGCGCTGCGCTTACCCGGGCTACATCAAATCACCGTCAGATTCGCATACGCCATCACCAGCCACTTGCTGCCGGCATCGGCGAACTCGACCTGCACGCGCGCATGCTGGCCGTTGCCTTCGTAGTCGGTGACCATGCCTTCGCCAAACTTGGGGTGATTCACCAACGCACCCAGCTTGATCGGCGGCGCTTCGATATTGGCGTGACCGCCCATCACCCGGTTTGCACCTAGCGAGGCCGGGCGCGAGACCTGCACCTTGGGGCGAACTTCGTTGAGCAGCTCGCGCGGAATCTCGCGCAGGAAGCGTGACGGCAGACTGTAGTTGTCCTGGCCGTGGATGCGGCGCGACTCGGCATAGCCCAGCACCAGCTTCTGCCGCGCACGGGTAATGCCGACGTAAGCCAGACGGCGCTCTTCTTCCAGACGCCCACTTTCTTCGAGCGAACGCGCACTGGGGAACAAGCCTTCTTCCATGCCGGCCAGGAACACCAGCGGGAACTCCAGACCCTTGGCCGAGTGCAGTGTCATCAACTGCACACCCTCTTCGCCCGCCTGCGCTTGGCCTTCGCCAGCTTCCAGCGAGGCGTAGGACAGGAAGGCGACCAGCTCGCTCATGTCCTCGGCACCTTCCTCGATATCGTCTTCGCGGCGCACGAAGCGTGAGGCCACCGAGATCAATTCGTCGAGGTTGTCGGTACGCGATTCCGAGTCCAGCGCGTTGCGGCTTTCCTTGCCCCAATGCTCACGCAGCGCCGAACGCGATAGCACGTGATCGATACGCTCGGACAGATCCATCTCGCCGGTCTCGGCGGTGATCTGCTGCACCAGGTTGATGAAGCCGGCCAGGGCATTCTTGGCGCGCGAAGTCAGGTCCGTGCCCTGCGTGGCCAGCATCGCCGCTTCCCACAATGGCAGCGCCTGCTGGCGCGCAATGCGTCGCACTTCATCCAGGGTACGCTCGCCGATGCCGCGCGTCGGCGTATTCACCGCACGCTCGAAGGCTGCATCGTCGTTGCGGTTGATCATCAGGCGCAGGTAGGCCAACGCGTCCTTGATTTCAGCACGCTCGAAGAAGCGCATGCCGCCATACACACGGTACGGCACCTGCTCGCTGAGCAGCGCTTCTTCGAAGGCCCGTGATTGTGCGTTGCTGCGGTAGAGCACGGCGACATCGCCGTAGCTGCCACCATCACGCACCCACTGCCGCGCACGCTCGACCAGGTAACGCGCCTCGTCCATCTCGTTGTAGGCAGCGAACAGGTCGATCGGATCACCGTCGCCGCTGTCGGTCCACAACTGCTTGCCGATACGGTCCGGGTTGTGCGCGATCACCGCATTGGCGGCACCGAGGATGTTGGCGGTGGAGCGGTAGTTCTGTTCCAGGCGAATGGTCTGCGCACCCGGGAAATCCTTGAGGAAGCGCTGCACGTTCTCGACCTTGGCACCGCGCCAGCCATAGATGGCCTGGTCATCGTCACCGACCACGAACACATGCGCGCTGTCGCCGGCCAGCACGCGCACGAAGGCGTACTGGATGGCATTGGTGTCCTGGAACTCGTCGACCAGTATCTCGCGGAAGCGAGCGCGGTAATGCGCCAGCAGCGCCGGGTTGTCGCGCAGCAGTTCATGCGCGCGCAGCAGCAGCTCGGCGAAGTCGACCAGACCGGCGCGGTCGCAGCGCTCCTGGTAGGCCGCATAGGCCTGGCGCAGGGTCTCGCCCCACTGGTCATGCGGCTCGGGCTGGATGTGCTGCGGACGGCGGCCTTCATCCTTCTGCGTATTGATCCACCACATCACCTGCTTGGGCGGGTACTTGCTGTCGTCCAGCTCCAGCTGCTGCACCACGCGCTTGACCATGCGCAGCTGGTCGTCCGAATCCATCACCTGGAAGGCCTCGGGCAATTTGGCATCGGCCCAGTGCAGGCGCAACAGACGATGGGCCAGGCCGTGGAAGGTGCCGATCCACATGCCGCGGCTGCCCTTGCTCAGCTGCAGGTCGATGCGGTGGCGCATTTCGCCGGCCGCCTTGTTGGTGAAGGTGACCGCGAAGATGCCGTGCGCGGGCACGCCACAGACTTCGGTAAGCCAGGCGATGCGATGGATAAGCACGCGCGTCTTGCCGGAACCGGCGCCGGCAAGAATCAGGTGGTGACCAAGAGGCGCGGAAACGGCCTCGCGCTGGGCTGCGTTCAGCCCGTCGAGCAAGTGGGAGACATCCATGCACCCATTTTACGGGAAGCGGGCCAACGCTACCTGCAACACTGAACCCTGCCCTGCAGGGGCTTGCCGGGAAGGCCCTGTAGTGGGGGGGGGGGCGGGGGCGGGGGGGGGGGGGGGGGGGGGCAGGGGGGGGGGGGGGGGGGGGAGGGGGGGGGGGGGGGG
>NZ_JBSPUF010000003.1:111064-196475 GCF_056861425.1 Stenotrophomonas sp. 21LCFQ19
CTGGGTTTTGCGGGTATGGCCGTGTAGTGCCGAGCCTGGCTCGGCTGGGGCTTTACCGGTAAGGCCTCTGCCGAGCATGGCTCGGCACTACCTTGGGCCTGCTTGGAAAGCCTCTGCCGAGCATGGCTCGGCGCTACAAGGCTTGTTTTGCCGCCGTCGCCGCCTGCCCACGCAATTCAGGAATCGCCAGGCTCTCCCACAGATTGCCGATGCGCAGGCTGCCCAACACCTGCACGCGCGGCTCGACCGCGCCATCGGCGTCGATCAAGCTGCCGTCGGCTGCCGTGTCCAGACCGATCCCGTGCGGGCCAGCGCGGCCCACGCCGCTGCCCAGCAACTGCTGCAGCAGCGGATTGCGCATCGCCTGCGCGCGCATCTCCACACCGGTGGCGTTGATCACGCATTGCACTTCCAACTGCAACGGCTGACGCCAACGGTCCCGTGCGGTCAGACGTACGCAGGCGCCTTCGGCAACCGCGGTTTCCAGTCGGCCACGATGCAGCTGCAGGCGACCGGCCCGCTGCAGCTCCAGCAGCTGCGCATGCAGCGGGGCGGCGATGCGGTGGCGATGCACATCCCAGTAGCGCACCACATGGCGCAGGAAGCGGCGCTGGTCATCGAATGAAAGGGTTTGCCACAGCCGTTGACCCAGCGGACGGATACGCTCCATCACGCTTTGCCACGGAATATCACGCGTGGCCGCTTCGGCCGCGTGACATCGCAGTGCATGCATGCGCTGGCGCAGATTCATCGCCAGCAAAGGCTCGGGATCGTAATCAGCCGCAGCGCCCTTGGCATGCGGCAACGGCAGCAGCGCATGCCGCGACATCACATGGATGCGACCGCGATGACCATTGGCCTGCAGCGTTGCCACGCTGTCGGCCATGCTCAGGCCGGAACCGATGATCGCCACGTCGGCGTTGCCCGCAATGCCGTCGAGTGACGGGTAATCCCAGGCTTCCACGCGCTTGCCATCGACCAGGCCACTGGCACCGCGCGCCGGCAACGGCCGCAGCGCATTGCCCACTGCCAGAATCACCCGCCCAGCCTGCAACGGCCGGCCCGAATCCAGGGTCAGCAGCACGCCTTCGTCATTGGGCTGCAGCGCCTGCACGCGTGCAGCAAGAATTTCCAAATGCGCAGGGCTGGCGTCCACCGCCTGCTGCAGTCGGTGGCGCAGATAGTCGGCGTAGAAACGACGCGACACGAACTTCCCGGCCAACTGTTCCCGCGACAGTGCCGGAAAGACCTGCGCCTCACACAGGTAGTCGAGGAAATCCTCGGGTTGTTCAGGAAAGCCACTCATCTTGGCGGCCGGCACGTTCAATACGTGCTCGTCGCGGGTGGTGGCATAGGCCACGCCACGGGCCAGCGGCAGACTGGGCTCGATCACCAGCAGGCGCAGTGGCCCGCTTGCGCCACGCAGCACGCCGATGGCGGCAAGCACGCCGGCGGCGCCACCGCCAATGATGGCCAGATCACACAATGCAGGGGTATCGATAACACTCATCTGCCCGATTGTAGGCGATGCAGTCCCCTCGCCTGATGCTGCACGGGCATGTATTCATGCTCGCAGGGCGGGAACTTTTTTCACGGCACTGAAACACAAAACCCGCCTTTCGGCGGGTTCTGCTTGGAACAGCAGCTCAAACAATCCGTGAGGATTACTTGATCTTGCCTTCCTTGTACATCACGTGCTTGCGAACAACCGGATCGTACTTGAGGAATTCCATCTTCCCCGGGGTGTTCTTCTTGTTCTTGTCGGTCGTGTAGAAGTGGCCAGTGCCGGCCGAGGAAATCATACGGACCTTATCGCGCTTACCTGCCATGATCGTTTACTCCTCAGACCTTTTCGCCGCGCGCACGCAGCTCAGCCAGAACGGAATCGATGCCGTTCTTGTCGATGGTGCGCAGTGCATGCGCGGAAACACGAAGCTTGATCCAGCGGTTTTCGCTGGCAACCCAGAAACGACGCTCGTGCAGGTTCGGCATGAAACGACGACGGGTCTTGTTGTTGGCGTGCGAGACGTTGTTACCCGTCTGCACTCGCTTGCCGGAAACTTGGCATACGCGGGACATTGCGCACCTCGGTAATGTTGATGACTTCCTTAGCCAGGAAGACGGCGGCCCCGGCGGTTACCCGCCACGCGTCATGGGAATCAAAGAGTTACGCTGACAAGGGTGGCCAGATGACGTGTTCCCGGCCACCGGCCCGGAGAATTCCGGACACAGCGAGCCGCGTATTGTGCATGTAATCAGGTACCTGCGCAAGTTTGCGCCGGCAACCCTCAGGGCCTGGCGACAAACAGCCCGCCCGACGCCGGCGCCCGCTGCAGCGCATCGGCGCTCAGCCGGGCCCTGGCGGTGCTGATGAACAGGCGCCCATCCGGGGCGAAACACAGGCTGCCCACCTGCGGCGCCGGCACCGCCAGCCGCCGCAGGACTGCGCCATTGGCGGCAAGTTCGAGCACCGCGCCGCCGCCCCACATCGCCACCCACAGGCTGCCCTGCGGCGACATGGCCATGCCATCCGGCTTGCCGGGCTCGCCAAGGAAATCGGTGATCACCCGCGGCTCACCCAGGCTGCCGGCCTCGATGTCGACAGGGTAGGCCAACAGGGTCCGCGCCAGCGTGTCGATCACATACAGGGTCTGGCCATCGGCCGAGAAGGCCATGCCGTTCGCCACACCCAGCCCTTCGGCCACGCAGCGCACCGGGGCATCGGCGCTGGCCGCATGGAACAGCGCGCCCCGGCCAGCAAGCAGGCCACGGTGCATCGACCCTGCCCACAGCCCGCCACGGGCATCGACCACCATGTCGTTCAGCCGGCAACCCGCGCCCACCGCGATTTCCGGGCCAGCAAGCAGGCTGCCATCGGCACCGATACGCACGAAATGGGTCTCGCCGTTGCCCACCAGACCCTGTCCGTCGCAGCCAAGCGACCAGACCGCCTCGGCCAACGGGGTTCGTGTGCAGGCCTCACCATCCCAATGCAGCAGGGCCGGTGCGGTCGGCTCGACCCAGACGACCCGACCGTCCTCCAGCACCAGCGGCGACTCGCCGACCAGGGTCTGCGCGTCGCAGGCCAGACTGACACCACTGGTGGGAACCGCTCGCAGCGCCTGCAACCATTGCCTCGCCCTCACGCCAACCTCGTCGGCACTGCGGCCGGGCCGGTACAGATCCGAACCGATGCCGACCGCACGTACACCGGCCTGCCACAGCGCAGGCAAGGCATCCGCACTGAAGCCACCAACCGCCACCAGACGCGCCTGCGCCGGCAGCACCGCCGCCAGTGCCGACAAACGCGGCGCCGCCTCGTGCGCGGGGAAGGCTTTCAGGTAACGCGCGCCAGCAGCCAGGGCCGCGAATGCTTCGCTCGGCGTGGCAAAGCCCGGCATCGGTTCCATGCCATGTTCGAGCGCGGCGGCGATCACCGCCGGGTTGCTGTTCGGCGACACGCAGAAGCGGCAACCAATCGCCGCCAGCGCCTGTACCTGTTCCACCTCCAGCACGGTACCGGCGCCCACCAGCAAACGATCGCCGAAATGCGCGGCCATCAACGCGATGGTGGCCAGTGGATCGGGCGAATTGAGCGGCACTTCGGCCAGACGCACGCCTGCATCTACCAGCGCCTGACCGACCGCCAGCGCCTCGGCGCCGGTAAGTCCACGCAGTATCGCGACCAGCGGTGTGTGTTCGATCGCCGCATCGAAGGCGGCCGCGGAGCTGTGGTTCATGCGGGTTGTTCCAATGCCGCCCGATGCAGGGCGAGAAATCCGCGGGTTACCGCGTCGTGCGATGCGATCGAATGCGCCTGCCCACCCAGAACTTCCATGGCCCGCGCGTACAGGGCACACACCGGCGCTGCGCCCACCAGCGGCAGTGATTTGGTCAATGCGTCCGGCCATAGCTGCAGCACATCAGTCAACTCCGCACCGATCAGCACACCACGCAACCACGATGCGCCGTCGCGGCGCGGCAGTTCACCGCGGATCACCCGCGCACGCGCACCGAACAACAGGCTGCCCAGGCCCAAACCACTGCGATGGCCTTGCTGCAGGCCATCGAGGAAGGCCGGACCATCTTCGGCCGGGCCATCCACCACCGACGCCAACAAACCGGCAGCGGTCAGCCGATCGAATACTTCACCGGACATCGCGGTCAGGAACGATGCCACCGCACCGCCCTGCAGTTGCACCCATTTGCTGTGCGTACCCGGCAAGGCCACCAATCCATCCAGCGGCAGCTGGCCGGCGTCGAGCAGGCCAAGCAGCTCGGTCTCTTCGCCGCGCATGATGTCGGGCGCATCGTCCTGCGGGCGCCGGCAAGCCAGCCCCGGCACGATCGCCACTTCCACCGGACCGACATGGGTCCGGTGCAGACGCGCCGCCAGCCGCTGCGGCGTTGCCGGGCAGTCGGCATAGCCGGCATCGCTCCAGCCAACGTTGGAGCCGACCATCCCACAGGCATAGACCTGCGTGGCATCCGGCCAACGTGCCGCCGTCTGCACCAGCAATGCTTCCATCTGCGCACGGTCCAGGCCGACGATGCCGCGCGGCTGCTCCACCGTATCGGCAACGCGGCCATCGGCATGGATCAGGAACGCACGGAAATTGCTGCTGCCCCAGTTGATGCCGATGATCGGCGCTTGCTGCATGCCACTCATCGACGTGTCACTCCCGCACCACCATCAAGCGGCACCACCGCGCCAGTCATCCAGGCACTGCGCGGCGAGGCCAGGAACAGGGCCAGCTCGGCCGCATCCGTCGCCGTGCCGAGCCGCTGCAATGGATGTCGCTGCACATTGCGCGTGCGCGCGGCAGCCGGGTCCTCACTGCGATCGAACGAGGCGCGCAGCATCGGCGTATCCAATGACGCCGGTGCGATCGCATTGACGCGGATCTGCTCGGGCGCCAGCTCCAATGCCGCGGTGCGCGCCAGCGATTCAAGCGCGGCCTTGGAGGCAGCGTAGGCAGCCAAACCGGGCGTGGCGTAACGCGCATTGATCGAAGACAGCAGTACGATGCTGCCACCGCCGTTGCTGCGCAGGCCCGGCAGTGCATGCCGCATCAGACGACGCGCACCCAGCACGTTGACTGCATGCACCTGCTGCCACAAGGCATCGTCATCGGCCCAGGTATCTGCGGACGGGCAGATGCCGGCGCAATGGATCAAGGCGTCCAGTGGCTGGCCGACATGTGCCGCCAGCGCGGCATCCACCGCCGCGCCATCGGCCAGGTCAAGCACAAGTTGCTGGACCGCATCCGCTACCGCCACCCGGTCCAGCGCCAGCACCTGCGCGCCCTGCGCCTGCAACAGCGCGCACACGGCCGCCCCTGCGCCGCTGGCAGCGCCACTCACCCAGACGCGTCGCCCACTCCATTCCATCTGCCGTACATCCTCGCCCATGATCAGAACCGGTAGGTGATGCTGGCCTTGTACGAACGCCCGAACACCACGTTGGTGCGCAGGCCTTCGCCATAGCCATCGAAAGTGCGCTGTTCGCTGTCCAGCAGGTTGTTGGCCTCGACCTTCAACGACATGCGGTCGCTGAAATCGTAGCTCATCGATGCCGACAGATCCTTGTAGGTATCGTTGTAGATGCCGGTGGATGCGGCGGACAGACCGACCAGGTATTCATCGCGCCAGTTGTAGGCCAGACGGATGCCGAACGGGCCGTTCTCGTAGTAGCCGATCAGGTTGGCGTTGTTCTTCGACAAGCCCGGGAAGCTCATCGCATTGCCATTGATGTCGGTGATCGGGGTTTCCGAGTCGATCCAGGTGTAGGTCGCCACCACACCGAAGCCATCGAGGATGCCGGTGAACGGCACCTGCGCCAGCAGTTCGGCACCCTTCACCTTGGCTTTGTCACCGTTGATCTTGCGCAGCACCAGGTAGTTGGTGTTGTTGTAGACCTCGTTGCTCTGCCGCTGCACGATGAAGGTCGAGACATCCTTGTAGAACAGGCCGGCCGAGAGCAGGCCCTGGCCGCCGTAATACCACTCCAGCGACAGGTCGTACTGGGTGGCCTTGAACGGATCCAGGTCCGGTGCGCCGCCACTGCCGGTGCCCGGCGAGGTCTGTACGCCATTGCCATCGAACACGGCATTGTTGTTGAGGGTCACGCCGTTGTTGAGATCCTCGGTGTTCGGGAACGCCACGACTTTGGCGGCACCACCGCGCAACACCAGCGTATCGCTGAGCTGCAGCTTGGCCACCATCGACGGCAGCATCTCGTCATCGTTGCGCTTGAACGTGGCCGGCGTCACCACGCCGGTGCCGCTGAGCAGGTTGCCGCGCGACTCGAGCTCACGGTGCAGGAAGCGCACGCCGATGTTGCCGGTCAGCCCCATGTCGCCAACCGTGGTGTCCCAGTTGAGCTTGGCGTAACCCTCGAGGAAATCCTCATCGACACTGAAGGTGGAACCATGGGTCAGAACGGTGTTGCGCAGGTTCAGGCATTGCGCGTTCTGCGAGATCACCGGCAGGTTGGCATAGGTTTCGCAGCCAGCCAGCTGGCCACGCAGGCCGGCCAGGTAGTCGCGCGGCAAACCACTGAATTCGCCGGGCAGGAAGTCATGGTTGCTGTACTGGCTGACGTAGCCGCCCATCTGCGATACCGGGATGCCGCCACTCGGGCGAATGTCGGCGCGCAGCGGGTTCTGCAGGCTTTCCAGGCGGCTGAAACGCGCGCCGAAATCCAGCGAGCGCAGCGGACCATCATCGAAGGCCAGGCTCCAGTCGGTACGCAACGCGCTGGAATCGGTCTGGGCGCGCCAGTTGTTGTCGAACAGGATGGTCATGCGCCATTGCGCCGGATCGGTCAGGTCGACGCCACTGACATTGAAGCTGCCGAAGCTGCCATTGCGCAGGTCGAAGTCGGTGACCGAGGTCAGCCCGGCCATTGGCGCCAGGCGCATGTAGTGCTGGTCATAGCTGGCGGTGGAACGGCCCCAGTTGAGCTCGGCCGAACCGTCCAGTCGCTCGCCGACGCGGAAGCTGGCGCGCAGCGCGGTGGACAGCGTGTCCGCGTCGATGTCGGCGACTTCCGAGTTGAGCAGCACGGTGCCGGTGGAGCGTCCGGCCAGCAGGATGTTGTGCTCGGAGTAGACCGCATTGCTCAGCCCTGCGGACGGGTTGAAAGCAATCCAGTAACGATCACGCTCGGCCTCCTGGCGCGAATAGAACGTATCCCAGGTCAGCTCGACGCCATCGACCGGTCGCCATTGCAGCACCGCGCTGACGCCAACCTTGGTGCGGTCATCGTCGATGTTCTGCGCACGCATGTCGGTGCTGCCGAAGCGGGTCTTGCCCGGGTCGGTCGGATCGGTGAAACGGCTGTAGCCGGAGAACGTGTCCAGGCCCTGCTGGACCACGTTGCGGTGACCATAGGTGGCCGAGATCAACGCACCGAAGCGGCGGTCCTCGCTGCGTCGCGACAGCAGGCCGAAGGCGTTGTAACCGTAGGCATCGGCCATGTCATCGTAGGTTCCAGCGACGCTGACCACGTTCTGCTCGCTGTCGCCGGACAGCGGCTGGCGCGTATTGATGTCGACAATGCCGCCGAGGCCACCGCTCAGCTGGTCGGCACCGGCCAGCTTGGTCACCGACAGCCGCGAAATCAGCTCCGACGGCACCAATGACAGCAGCCCATACGTGGAGGTCGCCAACTGGTCCAGGCCATTGCCGCCGCGGCCGGTGGCATCGACGATCTGCCGGCCGTTGTAGAGCAGCACGTTTTCCTTCATGCCGCGCACGAGGATATCGCTGCCTTCACCCATGCCGCGCTCGATCTGCACACCGGCCACGCGGCCCAGCGATTCGGCCACGTTGGTGTCGGGCAGTTTGCCGATGTCATCGGCGACGATCGCGTCGACTATCTGCGCCGAATCGCGCTTGAGGTCGCGTGATGCCTCCAGGCTGCCGCGGATGCCAACCACGGCAACAGCATCCAGGGTCTGCGCTTCCTGCCCGCCTGCGGGCGGGGCAGCGGCGTCCTGTGCCGAGGCCAGTGCAGGTGCCAACAGGCAGACGCCCAGTGCGGTGAACAAAGTCGAACGTCGAAAACGATGCATATGTCGTGCCCTCTCCCAAGGTAGGGATCCTGCAGCCTGCCATCAGGACCGGCGCGGACCCTCTCCGTCCGCTGCCCCGCCCCGCACGCCAGCCTGCTGCCCGGATCCAACGAAATCCGTCATTGCTGCTGCACTGCGACTTGGCAGTGTTGTCGCTAATATAGCAATATGTTTTTGCCGCGCACGCTGCAATGCAGCGAATGAAGTCGATATACCAGCGGACACTTGGAAATCCCCTTTAACGCGTGTTGCTACGAATGGCACACCAATAGAACAAGGACCCGGCGCAATGGCCGCTCTGCAAGGCGTCTTCCCGATTCTCCCCACGATCTTCACTGCCACTGGCGCCATCGACGAAGCCGGCACCGAGGCAGTGTTCGAGTACCTGCTGGCCGCAGGTTCCGCAGGCGTCGTGTTTCCCGGCCTGGCCAGCGAGTACGACATGCTCAGCCTGGAGGAGCGGCTGCACCTGACGGCCTGCATCGGCCGCTGGAACCGCGGCCGCGTGCCCTTCATCGTCGGCGGTAGCGCAAAGACGCTGGAGGACGCGGTGCAGGTCACCCGCGCCGGCGGCCAGGCTGGCGCGGCGGCGGCAATGGTGCTGACCCCGCATGCATTGGCCGGTGACGAAGATGCGATGGCGGCGTTCTTCGCCCGCCTCGGCGAAGAATCCGGCGTCGCCATCATGCTGCAGAACGCCCCGGCACCGATGGGCATCGGCCTTGGCGTGGACGCATTGCTGTCGCTGGCCACGCGCGTGCCTGCTATCCGCTACGTCAAGGAAGAAACCATGCCGTCCGGCCACCGCATCACCGCGCTGTCCGAGCGCGCTGGCGACTCGGTGGAAGCGATATTCGGCGGCGCCGGTGCCCGTTACGTGCTTGATGAACTGGCCCGCGGCGCAGTCGGCACCATGCCCGCCTGCGAGATCACCGAAGTGCACGTGGCGATGCTGGCCGCGCACGCCGCCGGTGACCCGGAAACAGCGCGCGTGCTGTTCGAACGCACGCTGCCCTTGCTGAGCATGCAGGCGGTGTTCCGCTGGCGCCTGACCAAGGCCGTGCTGCTGCGCCGCGGCCTGATCGCCAGCGACCATGTGCGTGCACCCGGCCCGGCCCTGGATGCCTACGACCAGCGCGAACTGGATACCCTGTTGGCCCGCATCGCCGATCTGCTGCCGCTGGATGCAGTTCCCGGCCGCGCGCCACGGAGTCCTGCATGAGTGCCGTCACCCGCGTCGAAACCTTCATCCTGACCGTGCCGCGCAGCACCCCTTACCTGGGCCCGTTGGGCGCAGGTGAGCGGGTCAATGCACGCGGCTACCTGGTGCGACGTGGCAACGGCACGTTGTATCCAACCGTGGACAGGTCGGTACTGGTACGCGTGACCACGGCCGATGGCGCCATCGGCTGGGGCGAGACCTATGGCATCTGCGCACCACGTGCGACCTGCGAAATCATCAACGACCTGCTCGCACCGGAATTGCTTGGGCGCGAGCCCGAGGACGTGGAAGCGATCTGGGATGACCTGTACGGGCTGATGCGCGTACGCGGCTGCGGCAGCGGCTTCCACACCGACGCGATCGCCGCACTCGATATCGCCTTGTGGGACCTGCGCGCACGCGCGCAGGGCAAACCACTGTGGGCACTGCTGGGCGAACGCCGGCATGAACGTATCGCCGGCTATGTATCCGGCCTGCCGGCCGCTACCGTCGCCGAAAAGATCGAGATGGCGCGCGGCTTCGCTGCCGATGGCCACACCGCGTTCAAGGTGCACGCCGTTGTGAGCCATGAAGGCATCGCCGAGGAAATGGCGGCACTGCGCGAAGCCCTGGGCAACGAGGTCGAATTGATGGTTGACCTGCACTGGAAGTTCGATCACACGCAGGCACTGCAGCTGGCCCAGCAACTGCAGCCCAGCAAGTTGACCTTCATCGAGGCACCGTTGAAGCCGGAAGACGTGCCCGGCCTGATCGCACTCGGCAAGGACAGTCCGATTCCGGTTGCCGCCGGCGAAGAATGGCCCACCGAATACGTTGCACGGCCGCGCATCGACGGTGGCAGTCTTGCCTTCGTGCAGCCGGAGATGGGCCACACCGGCATCACCCAGTTCCTCCGCATCGCCCGCCTCGCCGCTGCGCGGGGCGTGCAGGTGGCACCGCACGCGACGATTGGCGGCGGCATCTTCATGGCGGCCAGCCTGCAGGCCTCCGCCGTGATCGAAGGCCTGTGGCGACATGAGTGGCAGCATTCGATCTTCTCGCGCTCGCTGCGCATGCTCGACACCGACATGGCCTACGGCCGCCAGGGCTATCAGCTGCCCAGTGGCAATGGCCTGGGCGCCACGCCCAACGCGTTGTTCTGGGAACACGCCGAAGCCATCAGCTGAGCGGCAGGCAAAAGGCCGGAGCGGTTACCCGCTCCGGCCTTTTCAGTGCAACAAGGTTTCAGCCAGCCACGCTTGCCGCCTGTGGTCCGATCAAGGTCATCGGCGAGCGCCGCGCCAGCCGCGATGCAGTCCACGCCAGCCCCACCGCGATCGGATGCAGGAAGGCCATCAGGATGAAGGCGCGATCGAAGTTTCCGTCCGCTACCAGATGCCCCACCACCTGCGCCGACAGCATGCCGCCCAGCGCACTGCCGCAGCCCACCAATCCCGCCACCGAGGCGATGTAGCGCGACGGGAACATGTCCAGGGTCATCGTGGTCAGGTTGATCTGGTAGGTCAGGTGCGCGAACGTCACCAGGCAGGCCAGCCCCAGCAATACCGGGATCGATGGGTGCATCGCGACGAAGATGCCGACCGGCGCCAGGCAGGCCGCGCCGACCATGGTGGTCAGGCGCGCGCGCACCGGGTCCATGCCGCGCTTCACCAGCCGGCCAGAAATAAGGCCACCACCGACACTGCCGATATCCGCGGCCACGTACACCACCCAGGCCAGCGAGGCGATCGTCGCCAGACTCATGCCGCGCGCATCGCCCAGGTATTTGGGGAACCAGAACAGATAGAAGTACCAGACCGGATCGGCCACCGCGCGCGACGCAACCAGCGCCCACACCGTGCGATCACGCGCCAACCTGCCCCACACGCCTTTCATCGATGGCGTGGCTGCCGGCAGTGCTTCATCGGCGACCGGCGCCGCATCTGCTGCGGCTGCTTGCGCAGGCGCCGCGGTCGCAGCCTTGGCCTTGCCGCGCGGGTAGGCCCACCACCACGCGATCATCCACAGCAAGCCGGCCACGCCGGTGATCCAGAACGCGCTGCGCCAGCCGTATGCAAGGGCAATACCGCCAATCAGTGGCGGCGCCAAGGTCGCGCCGATCATCGCGCCTGCGGTGTACAGGCCCAGTGCCAGCCCGCGCTGACGCGAGGGGAACTGCTCGGACACCACCTTGCTGCCCACGGTGTAGTTGCCCGGCTCACCCAGCCCAAGCGCGAAGCGTGCCGCGCCCAGTTCCAGCGGCGTGCGCACCAACCCGGTGGCGATGTTGGCCAGCGACCACCAGCCAACGAACAACAGCAGCGACAGCCGTGCACCCAACCAATCGGTGACGCGGCCGGCCATCACGTAGGCCGCGGCATAGGCGAACAGGAACACCTGCACGACCCGCGCGTACTCCAGGTCGGACATGTCCAGGTCGGCCTGGATGGTCGTTGCCAGGATCGACAGCGCCTGCCGGTCCAGATAATTGATGACGGTGGAGAAGAACAGCAGCCCCAGCAAAACCCATTTGGTCCTGCCCGTCCCCGTCATGCGAACCCGCGCTTGGCCATCGACAACGCCTCCCCTTCGGAAGGCTGCAACGTATTGCTATTTTAGCAACAGGTCAAGCCGCACTGCGCCACGGCTGATCCGGCTGGATCAGCCGATTTCAGCGGCGGCGGCCTGCAGCGCACGAACCAGTTCGTCAGTGGCCGATTCCGGGATCCAGCCTGACATCGCGATGCCGGCATGCACCGGGTCGCCCATGGCGATGGCGACGACGTGGTGGTCGCGCTCATCGGCGACATGCACGCGCGCATGGCCCTGGCTGCGGGTGACGGCCAGGGTCGCCAGCAGCTGCTCGATGCCGTTCGGGAACATCGGGATCGGCTTGTCCGCATACAGCTCGCGCACCTCCTCGTCGGAGAGCTGGGCCAGCAGGGCGATGCCGATGCCGCTGGTGGTAGCCGGCAGCAGGCCGATGCGGCCCAGGCCGCGTGCCGCCTCGATTCCCGGCGGTGCGTGGAACAGGTAGCTGACACTGTCATTCCACAGAACGCCCATCGCCACCGTGTGGCCGAAGCGGCGCAGGCTCTCCAGCACCGGCAGCGCGCGCCGGATCAAGCCCGAGGCGAACAGGCTCTGCGCGGCCAGCACGTGCATGCCGGGCCCGGCGGTGTACTTGCGGTCCGCGGTCTGCCGGGCGATGCCCAGGTAGGCCAGGGTCTTGAGCAGGCGGTTGACCCGGGTTGGGTTGGCATCGAGCTGGCGGGCCAGCTCACGGCAACCGACCGGTTCGGGAGACGAGGCCAGCGCCTGCAAGGTGGCGATGCCATCGATCAGGCTCTGGTTGGGCTGGGCATTGGGCTTTGTACGCATGGTGAAAGCGTACTTGGCCCCCTCGTGCAATGCCATCAATAGCAACAAAGT
This sequence comes from Stenotrophomonas sp. 21LCFQ19, assembly GCF_056861425.1. Classification (NCBI taxonomy): domain Bacteria; kingdom Pseudomonadati; phylum Pseudomonadota; class Gammaproteobacteria; order Lysobacterales; family Lysobacteraceae; genus Stenotrophomonas; species Stenotrophomonas sp. 21LCFQ19. Next base: position 123,776 of record NZ_JBSPUF010000003.1, read on the forward strand.
GGGAGGCCGAACTGGATCTGACGAGCTCAGATCGGCCGGAAGCACCACCAACCGACAACGTGACTCAGGATTGGCCGACCGTGGCAGTCGCACGCTGGGTGCGCAGCTCGCGCCACGCTGCCCGCGCGACTTTCCAGGCCGAACCCAGGAACAGCAGCAGCAGGGCCACTGCGATCAGCACGTCCGGCCAACCGGCGCCGAATACCCACACTGCCAGCGCTGCCAGGATCACCGCCGAACCTTCGTAGACGTCATTCAGCGAGCATGCCCATGCCGAGGCGAGGTTGATGTCGCCCAGCCGGTACGGCCACAGCAAGCGCAGGCAGACCAGGTTGGCGGCGAGGTTGAGCAGCGCCGCGATGCACATGCTTTCGAACAGCGGCAGGTGCGGATGCGCCAACTTCCAGGCGATGCCTGCGCCAACCGCAATTGCCGCGCACAGGATGAAGAGCGCCTTGAGCATGGCGACACGCGCCTTGGCGGCGAGGCTGGCACCGACCACCGCCAGGCTGAGTGCGTAAGTGAGCGCATCACCGAGGTTGTCCAGGCTGCCGGACAGCAATGAGGCCGAGCCGCTGTGCCAGGCGGCGAGCATCATCAGCACGAAGGTGATCAGGTTGATCCCCAGCACCTGGTAGAGCACGCGGCGCTGCTGCGCCTGCATGCGTTCGACTTCCAGGGTTTTGCCGCAGCCGCAGCAGTCGCTCATCTTGGTTCCGGGGGAAGGGCTCTGCCGGATTATCGCGCTGATATGCGCGGGCTTGTAGAGATGGATGAAACAACAGCCAAGGCTGAAACGGTAGTGCCGAGCCATGCTCGGCAGGGGCCTTACCAGCGAAAAGCTTGCCCTCACCCCAACCCCTCTCCCGTAAACGGGAGAGGGGCTAGAACAGTAGTGCCGAGCCATGCTCGGCAGGGGCCTTACCGGCGAAAAGCTGCCCTCACCCCAACCCCTCTCCCGTGAACGGGAGAGGGGCTTTAAGCGAAGCAAGAGCTTCAAGCCAAAGCCAAAGCCAAAGCCAAAGCCAAAGCAAAAGCCAAAGCAAAAGCAAAAGCAAAAGCAGAAGCAAAAGCCTCAAGCCAAGAAAGCCTCAAGCCAAGCAGGCGCTACTTCCCGTTCCTGTGCAGCCAACGGTACAGCACCGGCAACACCAGCAAGGTCAGCAAGGTGGACGAGACGATGCCGCCGATCACCACCGTTGCCAGCGGTCGCTGCACTTCCGAACCTGCGCCTACGTTGAACGCCATTGGTACGAAGCCCAGCGATGCGACCAGGGCAGTCATCAATACAGGCCGCAAACGACCCAGCGCGCCTTCGCGCACGGCCACGTCCAGACTGCGCCCTTGCTCACGCAGGTGGCGGATGAAGCTGATCATCACCAGGCCGTTGAGCACGGCCACACCAGACAGCGCGATGAAGCCGACGCCGGCCGAGATCGACAAGGGAATGCCGCGCATCGCCAAGGCCAGCACACCACCGGTCAAGGCCAATGGCACACCGCTGAACACGATGCTGGCGTCGCGCGCCGAGCCAAAGGCCCAGAACAACAAGGCAAAGATCAGCAGCAAAGTCACCGGCACCACCACCGCCAGACGCTGGCTGGCCGAAATCAGCTGCTCGAAGCTGCCGCCGTATTCGACCCAGTAGCCGGCCGGCACCTTCACCTGCGCATCGATGGCCTGCTGCAACTCGCTGACGAAGCCACCCAGATCGCGATCACGCACATTGGCGGTGATCACGATGCGGCGCTTGCCGTTGTCGCGGTTGATCTGGTTTGGGCCTTCGCTGCTTTCGATACTCGCCAGTTCACGCAAGGGAACCGTGCGCGCATCGCCACTTCGCCAGCCTCCCGCGCGGCTGGATTCGTCGGCGCTGTCCTGTGCCAATGCAGGCTCCAGCGAAACCGGCAGATCGGCAAGTGCCGCCGGGTCCTGGCGGATGTTTTCCGGCAGGCGTACGACAATGTCGAAGCGGCGATCACCTTCGAACAACTGCCCGGCGACGCGTCCACCAACTGCCGTGGAAACCGTGGACTGCAGCTGCCCCGGGTTGAGTCCATAACCCGCCAATGCCGCGCGGTTTGGCGTGACCGTCAGCAAGGGCAGACCACTGGTTTCCTCCAGGCGCACATCGGCCGCACCCGGCACCTTGTTGGCCACTGCGACGATGCGCTGACCAACCTGCGCCAGCGTTTCCATGTCATCGCCGAACAGCATCACCGCCACGTCGGCACGCACGCCCGAGATCAACTCGTTCATGCGCATCTGGATTGGCTGGGTGAACTCATAGTTGTTGCCCGGCAATTCCTCCACCGCTGCTTCCAGCTCGGCCAGCAGCTGTGCGCGCGGTTTGCGCGGGTCCGGCCACTGCTTGCGCGGCTTCATCATGATGAAGGTGTCGGCGACCGAGGGCGGCATCGGATCGGAGGCGACTTCCGGCGTGCCGATCTTGGAGAACACCTTCTCCACTTCCGGCAACTGCTGCAGGCGCGCTTCCACCTGCTTCTGCATGTTCACCGACTGTGTGAGGCTGGTGCCGGGAATGCGCATCGCGTGCATGGCGACATCACCTTCGTCGAGGTTGGGCACGAACTCGCTGCCCAGCCGCGTTGCCAGCACGCCACAACCAACCACCAGTAGCAGCGCAGCGGCAACCACCCAACGGCCACGCCGCATCACCCACGCCAGCAACGGCGCGTAGCGTGCGCGCAGCCACGCCATCAAACGGTTCTCCCTCTCCTCGACGCGGCCGCCGAGGAACATGGCAATCGCCGCGGGAACAAAGGTCAGCGACAACAGCATCGCGCCGCTGAGCGCCAGCACCACGGTGATCGCCATCGGGTGGAACATTTTTCCTTCAACGCCGGTCAGCGCGAAGATCGGCAGGTAGACCGCAGTGATGATGCCCAGGCCGAACAGGCTGGGCCGGATGACCTCGGCGGTGGCGCTGGCGGTTTCGGCGAAGCGTTCCTCGCGGGTCATCGCCCGGCCCAGCGCATGCGTGCGTTCGCCGAAGCGACGCAGGCAGTTCTCGATGATGATCACCGCGCCATCGACGATCAGGCCGAAGTCCAGTGCACCAAGGCTCATCAGGTTGGCGGAGACGCCGCCACGCGCCATGCCGGTCAGGGTGAACAGCATCGCCAGCGGAATCACCGCCGCGGTAATCAGTGCCGCACGGAAGTTGCCCAACAGCAGGAACAACACCACGATCACCAACAGCGCGCCTTCCAACAGGTTCTTGGCGACGGTCTGGATGGTGCGGTCGACCAGCGCAGTACGGTCATAACTGGCGGTAACAGTGACGCCTTCGGGCAGGCTGCGCTGCGCCTGTTCCAGCTTCGCCGCAGCGGCCTGTGCCACCTCGCGGCTGTTGGCACCGACCAGCATCACCACCGTCCCCATCACCACTTCGTGGCCGTTCTGGGTGGCGGCACCGCTGCGTAGCTCCGGACCTTCGCCGACATCTGCAACGTCATGCACGTGAATGGGCACGCCTTCGCGGCGGGCCAGCACGATATTGCCGATTTCCTCCAAACCGACGACTTGACCGGGCACACGCACCAAGAACTGCTGGCCGTTGCGTTCGATGTAACCGGCACCGATGTTCTGGTTGTTGCCCTCCACGGCTTCGGCGACATCATCCAGGGTGAAGCCCAGCGCACGCAGCTTGGCCGGATCCGGAGTGATGTGGATCTGCCGCTGGTAACCACCAATCGTGTTGACCTCGGTGACGCCGGGCACGTTGCGCAGCTGTGGTCGCACCACCCAATCCTGCAAAGTGCGCAGGTCGGTGGCGGTATAGGGCGAACCATCGGGCTTGCGCGCCTTGGGATCGGCGTCGATGGTGTACATGAAGATCTCGCCCAGACCGGTGGCAATCGGCCCCAGCTGCGGGTCCAGGCCTTCCGGCAGCTGCGACTTCACCTGCTGCAGGCGTTCGGCCACCTGTTGGCGGGCGAAGTACAGGTCGGTGCCGTCCTTGAACACCACCGTCACCTGCGACAGGCCGTAGCGCGACAGTGAGCGCACCTGTTCGAGTTTCGGCAGACCCGCCATCACCGTTTCCACTGGATAGGTGATGCGTTGTTCCGTCTCCAGCGGCGAGTAGCCATCGGCGGCGGTGTTGATCTGCACCTGTACGTTGGTGATGTCGGGCGTTGCATCGATGGACAGGCGAGTGAAGCTCCAGCTGCCGATCGCGATCAACGCGAAAGTAAGCACCATCATCATCCAGCGATGGGCGATGGCGCTGCGGATGATGCGCTCAAGCATGGCGGCACCCTCCAGCTTGCATGCACTGATCAATGTTCATGCGCGGCCCCCGCTTTGCCGATGTCGGCCTTGACCACATAGCTCTGCTCGACCACGACCTGCTCGCCAACGCGCAGACCTTCCTTGACCTCGACCTTGCCGGCATCGCGTGCGCCCAACACCACCGGACGCGCGGTATAGGTGTCGCCATCACGCACGAACACCACCTCGCGTCCTTCCATGGTCTGCAGCGCGGAAAGCGGCACCACCATCGCGGCCGGCTGCATCGCCACCACGATGCGCGCCTTCACTGCAGCACCGGGTCGCCACAGGCCATCGTCATTGCGCACGCTGGCGCGGGCCACGGTGCTCTGGCTTGCAGTGGCGGTGCCTGGCAGCACGCGCTCCAGCGTGGTGCCCTGGCTAACGCCATCTGTCATGCGGGTGACCGTGACCGGCACGCCGGCGGTGATGTGCTGGGTGTCGTTGCCGAAGATATGCAGGTCCACCCACAGCTCGGATAGGTCGCCGATCTCGAACAGCGGTGTGCCCTCGCCCGCGACCGCACCCACCTGTGCCTGCCGCGACAACACCACGCCGCTGATTGGTGCGCTGATGCTGTAGGTGGTCAGGCTGAGATTGCTGTCGATACTGGCCAGGGTCTGGCCGGCGCTGACGCGATCGCCGACATTTGCGCGCAGCGAGCGGATCGGCCCGGGGAAGCGCGCCATCACCTGCGCGACGCGGCCATCCACCGGGGTCAACAGGCCCTGCACCTCGTGCTCATCGGCGATGGTGCCGGCCTGCACGGCGGCGCTGCGGATGCCGGACTGTTCGGCCATTGCCGCCTTGATGGTGGTGCGGTCGGCTTCTGCTTCCTCGCCCTCGTCGTGGGCGTGACCGTCTGCATCACCGCCCTTTTCTTCATCGTGATCATGGCCAGCTTCTTCTGCCGCACCGGCACCGGCTTCAGCCACCGGCTTTGCACCGCAACCGACCAGCAGCAGACTCATTGCCAACACGCCGGCGGCTACAACATTCATCGGACGGCTCATCGTGCGTTCTCCACGGCAGCGGTTGCATCGGTGGCCAGCATTCCCTGACCGGTGAGGCGCTGGATCTCGATCAGCGCGGTCTGTGCGGCGATGGCCGCGTCCAACTGGCGCTGGCGCGATTCAATGCGCATGGCCTGCATCTGCGCCCACTCCATGTAACTGGCGGCACCAGCGCGCCAGGCCTGCTCGGCAGCGCGCTCGGCCTTCTGCAACTGCGGCAGCACGTCCGCCTGCATGCGCTGCACTTCCAGCCGCGCGGTGACATAGCGTCCGTGTGCCTCGGCCAGGGTGGCGTACAACTGCTGCTGGCGGGCCTGGCGCTGGTAGGGAAGCAGGGCGAGATCGGCTTCTGCCTCGCGGATCTCCGGCGCGGCACGGCGGGCGCTGCCCAGCGGGATGCTGAAGCCACCGACCAGCGAGGTGGCGTTGTCGGCGCGGCTGTTGCGTACGCCCACCTGCCAGTTCCAATCCGGACGGCTGCGGGTGCGCACCAGTTGCAGCTGCGCTTCGCGGATACGCTGCTCGCCGAGCAGCTCGGCCAGTTCCGGTGCGCGTTGCAGATCGTCATTGAGCAGCGCGAAATCGCGCAGTGCCGGCAACTGCAATGCATCGCCACTCACCGCCTTGAAGTCAGGCGCGCGCGCGCCCCACAGCGCGGCCAGCGACAGCCGTGCTGCGCCCGCTTCTTCGATGGCACGATCGCGATCCAGTTCCGCCTGCGCCAGCATTGCCTGCGCAGTGAACAGCACCGACTCCGGCGAAGCACCTGCCTGCAAGCGCAGGCGCGCGGCGGACACCGCACGGCGACGCTGCTCGATATCGGTACTGGCGATCTGCAGTGCTGCTTGCGCTTGTGCCACCGCGAGGTAACGGCGTGCGGTTTCGGCGAGCAGATCGAGGCGTGCGGTGGCGCGCTGCGGTGCCAGCGCATCGATATTGGCCTGGGCCAGCATGCGGCGCGCATCGAGCTTGTCGCCGCGTTCCAGCACACCGGAAAGGCTGACCGTGGCTTCGGCGCCCTGCACGCCACGGGCATCGCCGCTGCCGAGCAGGTTCTCCAGTTCCACGCCCAGTTGCATCGGCGGGCGCAGCAACGCGGCGTCGCGGCGGGCTTCAAGTACAGGGCGCTGCGCATCGATCAGGCGCAGCTCAGGGTGATCAAGGGCAACGCGGACGATGGCATCGTCCAGCGTCAACGGCACAGCAGGCACCGGCACCTGCGCATACGCGCGCGGCACCAGCGCAAAGGCGGCAACAGCCGCCAGGCGCATCCACATGGGTTTCTCCAGATAGCAGGTTCAGACGTAGGGGCCGGCCAAGGGGCCGGGACGTCAGACGACTATCGGGGGACGGAACAGGCTCTCGGTCGGGTGCGTGACCGCTTGCGTGCCCAGCATGGCCACGGCCTGCTGTGCAGGCGGTGATGCCACGATCCAGGCGGGGGTGACGGTGGGCAACACGCCACCGTGGCCGTGGCAGTCCACGCAATGCACCAAGGCATGCAGCAGGGCGTTGGCGCTGTCTTCGGCATCCGGAGCGGTCGCCAGTTTGGCGTCATCGTGCTCATGCACGTCGGCACCTATATCGGTGTGCGCCAGCATGTGGATGTCGGTCAGTGCTGCGGCCAGCGAAGTGCCGAATACGCCAATGCCGACCAGCGCCAGCATCAGCAGGCGCAGCAGGTGGAGGCGACGGTGGCGCAGGGCGTGCAGCATCGGCGCAGGTTAGCGGGTGCTCGATGGGTTACACAATCGCAGTGTGGTTGCTGTGGTTCAGCTGTGTGCTGTTGCCCCTCCCCTTTGGCGCAGCCAAGGGGGAGGTTGGGAGGGGGTGGCTTTGCTTGTGGCTTTGGGTCACTGCGAAGTGCACCCCTCCCCGGCCCTCACCTTGGCTGCGCCAAAGGGAGGGAGCTAGAAGCACCCCTCCCCAACCCTCCCCTGCGCGTTGCGCAAGGGAGGGAGCAGAGCACTCACTTCGCCGCTTTACGCTCGGCGATGTAGGCCTGGATCTGCTGCTCCAGCACCGGCAGCGGTACCGAGCCCTGCTTGAGCACGGCGTCGTGGAAGCCCTTGATGTCGAACTTGTCGCCCAGTTCCTTCTCGGCCTGCGCACGCAGCTTGACGATGGTGATCTCGCCCAGCTTGTAGCTCAGTGCCTGCGCCGGCCAGGAGATGTAGCGATCCACTTCGGTGGTGACTTCGTGCTCGCTCAGCGCGGTGTGGTCACGCAGGTAGGCGATCGCGCGGTCGCGGTCCCAGCCGTAGTGATGCACGCCGGTATCGATCACCAGGCGGCAGGCGCGCCACATTTCATAGGTCAGGCGGCCGAAGTCTTCGTATGGAGTCTGGTAGATGCCCATGTCGACGCCGAGCTTCTCGGTGTACAGGCCCCAACCTTCGCCATAGGCCGAGATATAGGCGGTGCGACGGAACTCGGGCTGGCCGGTCTGCTCGGCGGCGAGTGCGCCCTGCAGGGCGTGGCCCGGGTCGGACTCGTGCAGGGTCAGTGCCGGCAGGTTGTACAGCGGGCGCGCCGGCAGGTTGTAGGTATTGAGCCAGTAGGTGCCCATGCCGCCACGGCCGGCGGTCCAGAACGGGGCGATATCCGGCGGCACCGGCACGATGGTGAAGCGCGCGCGCGGCAAGGTCATGAACTTGCCGATCACGCCGTCCACGCGCTTGGAGATCCACGCCGCACGCCACAGCAATTCGTCCGGCGTCTTGGCGTAGAACTGCGGGTCGGTACGCAGGAATTCGAGGAAATCGGCGAAGCGAGTCTGCTCGCTTTTGCCCTTGAAGCCCACCTTGTCGATGATGGCGTTCATTTCCTGCTGGATGCGATTCACCTCGGCCAGGCCCTGCGCATGGATCTGCTGCGGGCTCAGGTCCAGCGTGGTGTATTCGCGGATCTGCTGGCGGTAGAACTCCTTGCCACCCGGCATTTTCTCGGCCGCCAGGGTGGTGCGCGACTGCGGCACGTATTCCTGCCGGTAGAAGGTCAGCAGCTTGCCGAAGGCCGGCACCACGCTGCCGCTGATGGCCTGCTTGGCATCGGCCTGCAGCTTGGCCTGCTCGGCCGCCGGAATGCTGCTGGGCAGCTTCTTCAGCGGCTCGTACAACGGCGACTCGGTCGGGTCCTTCAGCTCGGCCACGGTCGAGATCGACACGTCGCGCCCTTCCAGCACCGCACGCGGCACGCTGAAGCCACGGGCAAGGCCGGCGCGCATGTTGACCATCTGCTGGTCGAAGTAACGCGGCACATCGTTCAGGCGCGCGATGTAGTTGCGGTAGTCCTCCGCGGTCTTCATCTCGCGGCGGGCCATGAAGCTGAGGTTGGACCAGAACGAGGAATCCGAATTGAACGGCATCTCGTAGCTGCCCAGGCGCACTTCATCGGCCAGGCTTTCGACCTGGTAGTGATAGATGGCGTAGTTGATCTGGTTCTCGGCCGAGAGCTTGCTCGGGTCGATGGCCTCGAGCTGCTTCAGCACCCCATCCCACACCTTCAGGCGCGCCTTCTGTGCTTCGGCGCTGACGTCGGGCAGGCGCGTGCTGTTGGCCGGGGCGTCGCTGTCTTCGCTGGCTTCGCCGCCACCGGTCTGGCGCCAGGCCCATTCCTTCTCGTAGATGGCCTTGAACTGGTCATCCAGCGATTGGGTGGCCAGCGTGGCCGGGGCCGACGGTGCGGCGGCAAAGGCCGGGGTGGCGCTCAGGCCAAGGGTGAGCAGCAGCGCAACGGTCAACGGCGATTTCACGATCGGTATTCCCCAGGTGGTTCATTCACCCCGATCATCGCATTGAAGCTGCCGCCCGACCTAGACGGATTCAGGCGGCAAACCGCCGGATTTGGGCACAGTCGCCCGCTCAGTGACCGGCTTTGTCGCGCTGCCAGCCACGGTGCTTGATATCCAGGCGCAGGCTGTAGAGCGCGGTGAATGCCGGGAACAGGTTCTGCACCACACCCACCGCATCCTGCTTGGACGAGAACAGGAAGTAGCTCAGCGTCATCAGGCTGCCGAGCACGCTCATGTACCAGAACAGGCGCGGGATCACCGGCTTGCCGGCACGGCGCGAGGCGACGAACTGCACCAGCCAGCGGCCGCCGAACATCAACGCACCGGTCAGTCCGATCAGCTTCCACGGCGACATGTGCACGCCGGTCCACTCCAGCCACACCAGTGGTTGGTTCATGAAATCCATGCTCAGACCTCTTCCACCGCGGTGCGCTTGGAACGGGTGATCAACCAGGCCACGCCACGCAGGTCGCGGATGCCGACCAGCGCGCGGCCGAGGTTGTTGTACTTGGAAACGCCAGCGGTGCGATGGCGATGGTTGACCGGCACGCTCACCGTCTTCCAGCCGGCACGCTGCATCAGCGCCGGCAGGTAGCGGTGCATGTGGTCGAAGTACGGCAGGTCGAGGAAGGCGGCGCGCTCGAACAGCTTGATGCCGCAGCCGGTGTCCGGCGTGTCATCGCGCAGCATGCGCGCGCGGATGGCATTGGCCCACTTGCTGGCCCAGCGCTTGCTGCCCGAATCCTGGCGGTTGACGCGCCAGCCGGCGAACAGCCTGACCTGCGGTTCGGCCTTGGCGCGCGCGGCCAGCAGCTTGGGGATATCGGCCGGATCGTTCTGGCCGTCACCGTCGAGGGTGGCGATCCACGGCGCGCGCGCGGCCTTGACGCCGGTGCGCACTGCCGTGCTCTGCCCGCTCTGGCTGACATGGTGCAACACCCGCAGCTCCGGGTTGGTGGCCTTCAGCGCCTGCAGCACCTGCAGGCTGTCGTCCTTGGAGTTGTCGTCGACGTAGACGATCTCGAAATCGATCTGGCCGCGCAGCGCAGCGGTGATTTCATTGACCAGCGGCGCGACGTTGTCGCGTTCGTTGAAGACGGGAACAACCACTGAGAGGCTGGGTTGGTTCATTGCTGGTTCCGCAGGTTGTGCATTTGAAGAAAGGTCACGCATTTTCCAAAACTCAACTTAGCGGAAGGTGAGTCAGGCGCTTGACCCGAAGTAGCTACGGCACCACTCCACCACCGGAGGCAGGCCCAGTTCGATCGGCGTGTCCGGCGCGTAGCCGAAGGCGGCCTGGGCGCGCGAGGTATCGGCCATGGTTTCCACCATGTCGCCCGGCTGCATCGGCTTGTAGACCTTGTGCGCCGGGTGCCCCGCGGCCGAGGCGATCACGTCGATGAAATGTTCCAGCTCCACCGGGGTGTGGTTGCCCAGGTTGAACACCTGGTGGGGTGTGGCCTGGGCGGAGGGATGCGACAGCGCCCCGAGGATACCGGCGACGATGTCAGAAACATGTGTGAAGTCACGCCGCATCTGGCCGTTGTTGAACACATCGATGCTGCGCCCGGCCAGCACCGCGCGCGAGAACAGCAGCGGCGCCATGTCCGGCCGGCCCCAGGGGCCATACACGGTGAAAAAGCGCAGGCCGGTGGCCTTCAGGCCGTACAGCTGCGCATAGGTATAGGCCATCAACTCGTTGGCGGCCTTGGTGGCCGCGTACAGCGAGCGCGGCTGGTCCACGCGCTGGTCTTCGGAGAACGGTGGCGTGGCCGAGTTGCCATAGACCGAGCTGCTGGACGCATAGACCAGGTGCTGGACGCCGCGGTGCCGGCACAGCTCCAGCAGGTTGACGAAGCCGACCAGGTTGCTTTCCACGTAGGCGTGCGGGTTTTCCAGCGAATAGCGCACGCCGGCCTGCGCGGCCAGGTGGATCACCTGCGTCGGCTGGATTTCATCGAACAGCGCGGCCAGGCCATCGCGGTCGGTGATGTCCAGCGCGCGCATATCCAGCTGCGGGCACAGGGCAGCGACGCGGTCACGCTTGAGCTGCGGATCGTAGTAATCGTTGTAGTTGTCCAGCCCGACCACGCGCTCGCCTTGGGCGGCCAGTGCCTGGCAGGTGTAAGCGCCGATGAAACCAGCGGCGCCGGTGACGAGTACGGTCATGCAGGAAGTCCAGACAGATGTTCGCGGGCCGGATTATGCCGGCCCGGCTCGATGACATCACCGATGTCGTTGTCGCTCAGCAGGTCGATCAGCGCATCGGCACCTTCGCGCAGCTTCAAGGCCATTTCCTGCGGGTACAACGGCACCACGGACAGGAACTCGATGCTGGTGTCGTCATCGACCACCAGGGTGTCGAAATCTTCCGGTGCCGACAGCGCCAGCAGCAGGATCGCACCATCGAACGCCACGCCGGGCGCGTACGGCTGGGCCGGATCGCCGTTGGGCACGGTATGGGTCAGGCCCAGCCAGGTGTTGTGCTTGTGCGGCAGCCGCGCCAGCGTCTTGAGCAGGCGGATGGGCCAGTAATTGCGCTCGTCCTGCAGCTGGGCGTGATCCAGCGGCCAGTCGCCGGGCAGGGTCAGCATCAGCTCCAGGTAGGGCGAGACCTCGGCATCATCCGGCAGCTGCATCGGCAGATCGCTCATGCCGGAAGTGACCAAGCGCGTATTCGGGCAGTCCCCGCACGGCGGCACCACATGGATGTCCACGTGCACGGTATCGGAGACGATTTCATGCAGCACGTTGGTTATCGGCCCGAGATGGTGCTCGATGTGCGCGCTGATCGCCGCACCGTGCGAATGGCCGCGTGCGGGCTCGAAATCACTGGCCTGGCCGTGGTCCAGGATGCGGCTGCCGCCCGGGCTCATTTCGTCGCCTGTGTTGCTCATGCACTGCTCCGGTTGGTGGCCACGAGCATCGCCCCTGCCTCACCACAGGGTGAGCGGCGCGTCCTTGGCCAGGGTTTCCTTGCGTTCCTTGCTGTATGCCCACCACGGCTGCGGCGCGTCGCCCCCCATGAAACGCACCACCGACAGGAAGACATCGATCACGCAGGGATCGTGCACCACGCCGGTCTTCAGGCATAGCTGCGCATACATATCGTAGGGATCACGCCCGCGCAGGTGCGCGGGAACCCGGATCCCGATCAGACGGAGATCCTTTTCACAGGCCGGCCCGACATTCGGCAGGTCGGTCAGACGCAATAGATGATTGCGGTCGACCTTGGTGGGGTTCATTGCCTTGCGTGCACCTCGGGGGGAATGAAGTACGTCAGCCGTTCTGGCGGACGCGCAGCCGCTCCAGCACGCCGTCCAGCGTGTCCAGATCGGTGTAGTGGATGACCAGCTTGCCCTTGCCGCCGCGGCCGTGGCTGATCGCCACTTTCGCACCCAGCGATTCGGACAGCTCGGTTTCCAGCGATGCGATATCGGCCTGCGGCGCGCTCGGCGACGGCTTGGCCTTGCGTGCGCCCGGTACCTTGCCGGCGGCGAATTGCTGCGCGCGGTGCTCGACTTCACGCACCGACCAGCCCTGCTCGGCGGCTTCTTCGGCCAGCTTGGTAGCCAGTTCCGGCGCCAGCGTCAGCAGCGCGCGGGCATGGCCCATTTCCAGGCGGCGGGTTTCCAGCAGCACGCGCACGCCGATCGGCAGATCGATCAGGCGCAGCAGGTTGGACACCGAGGCGCGCGAGCGGCCAACCGCCTGCGCGGCTTCGGCATGGGTCAGGGTGAACTCGCTGACCAGGCGCGCCAATGCTTCGGCTTCTTCCAGCGGATTGAGGTCTTCGCGCTGGATGTTCTCGATCAGCGCCATCGCGATGACGGTGCGGTCTTCCAGCTCGCGCACCACCACCGGCACTTCGTCCAGCCCGGCCAGGCGCGAAGCGCGCCAACGGCGTTCACCGGCGATGATTTCGTAGCTGCCGCCCTCGATCTGGCGCACCAGGATGGGCTGGATGATGCCCTGTGCCTTGATCGACTCGGCCAGTTCGGCCAGCTTGGCCTCGTCCATGTCGCGACGCGGCTGGTACTTGCCGGGTTGCAGCTGGTCGATGGGCAGCTTGCGCAGCACTTCGCCGGGTTGCGGCTCGGCGACGGCAGCGACGGTGACCGGGGTTACGGCGCCCTTCGGGCCCAGCAGGGCATCAAGACCACGGCCAAGACCGCGCTTTTTCGCTGCACTCATCAGACAGCCTCCACGGCCCGGGAGGGCTGCTTGCGTTCGTTGTTGCGGCGGATGATCTCGCCGGCCAGGCCCAGGTAGGCCACGCCACCGCGCGAGGCGCGGTCGTAGCCGACGATGCTCTGGCCATGGCTGGGCGCCTCGGCCAGGCGCACGTTGCGCGGCACGATGGTGCGGAACACGCGGTCGCCGAAGTACTCGGTGAGCTGCGCCGACACCGCATTGGCCAGGTTGTTGCGCACGTCGAACATGGTGCGCAGCACGCCTTCGATTTCCAGCGCCGGGTTGAGGTTGATCTTCAGCGCATCGATGGTCTCGACCAGCGCGCTCAGGCCTTCCAGCGCGTAGTACTCGCACTGCATCGGCACGATCACCGAGTCGGCGGCGGCCAGCGCGTTCAGCGTCAGCAGCGACAGCGCCGGCGGGCAGTCGATCAGGATGTAGTCGTATTGATCGCGGATGGGTGCCAGCGCGCGCTTGAGGCGCTGCTCACGCTCGCCCTGGTCCATCAGCTGGATCTCGGCCGCGGTCAGGTCGATGTTGCCTGGCAGCAGGTCGAAGCCTTCCGGCGTGGTGACGCGCACTTCGGCGGCGGTGACCTCGCCCAGCAGCAGGTCACAGGTGGACGCAGCCACCTCACGCTTGTCCACGCCACTGCCCATGGTCGCGTTGCCCTGCGAGTCCAGGTCGACCAGCAGCACGCGCTTGGGCGCGGCGGCAAGGGAAGCAGCCAGATTGACAGCCGTCGTGGTCTTGCCGACGCCGCCTTTCTGGTTGGCGATGGCGATGATGCGAGCCATGCAGGAGAGCCTCGTTGGCGAAGTTGGACTGGTCATTATGGGGGTAGCGGCGCGCAGGCGGAAATCGGTTTCCGGGTAACGGGCGGCTTTGGCCCGGGAATGTGCCCTGATTTGCTCTACTTTGGCCGTATCCCTCCCTTTGGCGCAGCCAAGGGGAGGGCTGGGAAGGGGTAGCTTTTGGCCTTGACCGGCAAAGCCCCTGCCGAGCATGGCTCGGCACTACCGCCTGCCCCCTCCCTTTGGTCGAAGACCAAGGGGAGGGTTGGGGAGGGGTGCCGTTGCTCTGGCTCTCCAAATGACAGCCAAGCAAAGATCAAAAGCGCCCCCTTCCGCCCCCCGCCTTCGCGGGGGCAGGCTCTACGGGCACCTTCCCCCGCAAGCGGAGGAAGGAATCCAGCGGCTCAGGTCCGCTCCACCACCACCAGATGCCGGTCACCAACCAGTCCCGGCACCTGCAGCGGGCGTACTTCCAGCACCTGCCAGCCGGCGGGCAGCTGGGCGATCTCTTCGTGCGGGTACACACCCTTCATCGCCAGCAGCTGGCCGCCGGGACGCAGCAGGTGACCGCCAACCTCGATGATGCCGGCCAAGGTGTCCATGGCGCGGGCGGTGAGGTTGTCGTAAGCACCCGGCTCGTCCAGCGCTTCAGCACGGGATTCGGCGACACGGGCATTGCCCAGACCAAGCTGGCGCACGGCCTCGCGCATGAAGCGGGCCTTCTTGCCGTTGCTCTCGACCAGGGTCACCTGCAGCTGCGAATGGGTGATCGCCAACGGAATGCCCGGCAAGCCGGGGCCAGTGCCCAGATCGGCCAGGCTGCCGCTGCTGACATGCTCGGCCATGGCCAGCGAATCGAGCAGATGGCGGGTGACCATTTCGCGCGGATCGCGGATGGCGGTGAGATTGTAGGTGCGATTCCAGCGCACCAGCAGGGTCAGGTAGGCCAGCAGGGGCTTGGCCAAAGCGGCGTCCAGACCCATGGCCTTCAAGCCGTGGTCGAGGTCGCTGGCGACTTCGCGCGGGAGAGTGGTGTCGTTCATGGCAGGGATTATCGCAGGAGTGGCTGCTTGAGCCCCCTCCCTTGTGCCGAAGCGTAACTTTGCCCCCTCCCTTGCGCGTAGCGCAGGGGAGGGTTGGGGAGGGGTGCTTTGGATGTGGCTTTTGATCTGTCGCGCAGAGCAAGAGCAACGGCAACAGCTACCCCTCCCCAGCCCTCCCCTACGCTTCGCGCAAGGGAGGGAGCAAAACCACCCCTCCCCGGCCCTCCCTTTGGCCGCAGGCCAAAGGGAGGGGGCACGTCGCTACAGCGGATACCACGCCAGCGCAGCCCGGAAATCCTCCGTCGCCTGCCACTCATATAAATGCCAGCGGGCCGCATCACCCAGGCCCGGGTCGCACCACACCAGCTGCAAGGCCCCCGTCGCATCCGGCGCGAAGCGCAGCTTCTCCAGCCCGAACGAAATGCCATGCCCGTGCGCCTTCAGCAGCGCCTCCTTGGCGCACCACACGCGGAAGAACCAGTGCTCGCAGCCGCTGTCGTCCAGTGCATCCAGCCAGGCAATCTCCTCCGGGTGGAAGAAACGACGGATCACCTCGCGCATCTGCTTGCGTGGCCGCTGCCGCTCCAGGTCCACGCCCAGGCGTGCGCCCTCGCCCAGCGCCACCAGCAGATGGCCGCCGCTATGGCTCCAGCCGGTGCCGTAATGCGCCAACTCACCGATCAGCCAGGGCCGGCTGCGCTCATCGCGGGTCAGCGGCAAGGCCTCGGGCGTGGTGTCGAAAACACCGGCCAGCACCTCGCGGGCCTGCGGCTCACCACGGGTTCCAGGGGTATGCGGCAACAGCCACACCTCCACCTGACCAAACTGCCAATGGCGACCAGCGGGGCTCATGCTGAACAGGCTCCTGCCCGGACAAACATGTTCTTAACGCCACTGCGCGTTGACTGTCGCCACCGCACCTTTCGGGGTGCTTCACGGCAGGGAGGTTCGCGCATGGGCATCATCATCTGGTTGATTATTGGTGGCGTCGTGGGTTGGCTGGCCAGCATCATCATGCGCCGCGATGCGCAGCAGGGCATCATCCTGAACATCGTGGTGGGCATCGTCGGCGCCATGATCGCCGGCTTCTTCTTCAGCGGCGGCAGCATCAATGGTGCGATCACCGTGCGCTCCTTCCTGTTGTCACTGGTCGGCGCGGTAGTGCTGCTGGCCATCGTCAATCTGTTCACACGCAAAAGCGTGCGTTAACCGTTCTGGCGCCGATTCGACCGAGGCCCGGCTGGCAACAGCCGGGCCTTGTTGTTTCAGCCCTGTGCCAGCTGCACCCAGGCCGGCGCGTGATCACTGGGGCGTTCCCAGGTACGCGGTTCGCGGTCGATGCCGGAGGCAGCAGCTTGCGGCTTGAGCGCATCGGAGACCAGGGTCAGGTCGATGCGCAGGCCCAGGTCGCGACGGAAACCGGCCGCGCGGTAATCCCACCAGCTGAAGATGCCAGCGGCATCGTTGTGCAGGCGGAAAGCGTCGTGCAGGCCCAGATCCAGCAGCTTCTGCAGCGCGCCACGCTCGGCTGTGGAGGTCAGGATGTGGTCACCGTTCCACACCGCCGGGTCGTAGACATCGCGGTCATCCGGCGCGATGTTGAAATCGCCCATCACCACCAGCTGTGGATGCTTCTGCAGCTCGGCCGCGACCCAGGCGTGCACCGCTTCCAGCCAACGCAGCTTGTAGGCGTACTTGTCAGTGCCCACGTCCTGGCCGTTGACCACGTACAGATTGATGATGCGCACGCCATTGACGGTGCCGGCGATCACCCGCTTCTGCTCGTCCTCGAAGCCGGGAATGCCGATCTGCACGTCTTCGATCGGGTGCCGCGACAGCAGCGCCACCCCGTTATAGGTCTTCTGCCCGGCGAACACATTGCGGTAGCCCAGCTCCAGCAGCCGCGTATCGGGGAACTTGTGGTCCTCCAGCTTGGTTTCCTGGATGCCGACCACGTCGGGGGCAAAGTCGGCCAGCCACTGTTCCAGGTGCGGCAGGCGGACGTTGAGCGAATTGACGTTCCAGCTGGCGATTTTCATTTTTTGCGCAACCCACTGAATTTCCTGCATTTTATCATCATTTCTTGCTATTTCCCCATAGGGCTGCTCGAACTCCCGGCTCACTGAAGAATGCGAACAGATCCAATTTCAGCCCAATGAGCACTTTCAGCATATGCTGAAACGTGCATATTTACTGAAATTCCATTGACTTTTTCATTAATATTGATAATTTCAGCAAATGCTGAAACACATCGAACTGGTGAAAGACGTCAAATTACGCGCCGCTGAAGCGCTGCAAAGCCTGCTTGGGCAGGTGCCTGCCATCACGCGGCTAAGTGTTGAACCTCAACACCACGCAGCCGATGAGGGAGTCGATGTTTTCGTACATCTCAAGGCGGCCGGTCAGGACCGACTACTGGTTTGTGAAGTGAAGTCCAGTGGGCAACCACGGTACGTGCGGGCAGCGCTTTTTCAGTTGAAGCACTTCGTTGAAAGAAACGCGGAAGGTGCCATTCCGGTCTTCATCGCCCCCTACCTGTCGCCAAATGCGCAAGCGCTGTGCCGCGAGGAAGGTGTGGGCTTCATCGACCTGGAGGGCAATGCCTACTTGTCCTTTGATGGCATCTACATCGAGCGCCAAGTTGCGACCAAGCCAGACAGCGAGCGCCGCGAACTCAAGTCGCTGTTCACGCCGAAGTCGGCGCAGGTACTACGCGTCCTGCTCCGCGACCCAAGCCGGTCATGGCGAGTGATCGAACTTGCCGACGCCAGCGCCGTCAGCGTGGGCCATGTCAGCAACGTGCGCAGCAATTTGCTGGACCGGGAGTGGGCTGAAGTAGCGGATGAAGGGCTACTTCTCACCAGGCCCGATGCCCTGCTTGACGAATGGGCGGCGGTTTACCGTTCGCCCGTCGGAAAGCGCCTGAGCTTCTATACGACGATGCACGGTAGCGCCTTGGATGAAGCAAACAGACAGGTGCTGCACGCGGATAGCGATGACAACGGGCAAGCCGTGCTTGCCTCCTACTCAGCGGCACAATGGCTGGCGCCCTATGCGCGCACCGGCACCCATTATTTCTACGCCGATGCACAGGGTCTTGAGCGGCTACACGCGGCCCTTGGACTGTCCGCAGTCGGGAAAGGTCAGAACGTTGTTGTGACGGTGCCCAAAGATGATGGCCTGTTCCTCGATGCAATCGAACCAGCACCGGGCGTGGTCTGCACCAGCGCCGTACAGACTTATCTGGACCTGATAGTGTCTGGCGAGCGCGGTATGGAAGCCGCTGAGCATCTACGCAAGGAAAGGCTGACATGGCAGAAAACCTGATTCCGCAGGAACCTCAATCCGCTGCCGACTACGACGACCGCACGACAGCCGCGGTGAAAACTGTTTTGGTCGAGATCGGACAGATCCTCGGCAGCTTCAAAGGAAAATTCGCCGTGATAGGCGGCGCAGTGCCGTGGTTGTTGTTGGCCAATACGGACATGCCCCATGTCGGCACGCTCGACCTGGATCTTGGCCTCGATGCCGAAGCCCTTGGTGACGGCGAGTACGCGACGCTGATCACGTCGCTGATGGGACATGGCTACCAGCAACGTGATGAACTTCGCCGATTCCAACTGGTGCGGCAGGTACCCGCCACTGATGGCGGCGGGCCGATTGATGTGATCGTCGATTTCCTGATGCCACGTGACGCCGACATCGCAAGGAACAAACCACCGTTGATCGACAACTTCGCCGTCCAGCGAGCAGACGGCGCGGACCTGGCGAGCCACTTCTACGAGATGGTGGCGGTAACAGGCTCCATGCCAACCGGCGGCACCAATCGCGTGGAGATCGCGGTGTGTTCGATTCCCGCGTTGCTGGCGATGAAGGGCTATGCCATAGAAGGCCGTCACAAGCAGAAAGATGCTTATGACATCTATTACTGCATCCGTAACTATCCGGGCGGCATCGATGCCTTGGCGGAAGCCTGCCGGCCGGTGCTGGACCGAGACAGTGGCGCTGCGGGATACCGCATGATCGCCGGAAAGTTCGACACACCGGAAAGCTACGGCCCCACCAGCGTCCGCTTGTTCGTAGAAGAGACGGCGGTACTTGGAGACCGTACCCCGGAGCAATGGCAACAGGATGCATTCGGCCAGGTGGACGCGTGGTTGCGTGCGCTGGGCTTGAAAGACTGACGCGATAACGGCACCGGGAGCGATCCACTGCTCTCGCCTGATGAGCCGAATAACCTGGTTATTCGGCTCATGGGCTGGAGTCAAAGCGCCCCGGCTTCGCAGGCACCTCAGTGCAGAAGACTCCCCTGATGGCGAGTGCTGCTTATCTTGCCTGCGGGCACCAGTCGGTATTCGCGCATCCAGCTCAGCCATTTGGCCAGCAGTTCGGGAGAGAAGCGCTCTTTGCCCTTGTACCAATTAGTCCGGAACTCATTGATCAGCCAGCCGTCATCCGGTTGTTGCCCCTCAGCGAGCGCATCATTCCAGACGGCATACAACGTCGCCACGATTTCAAGGTCTTCGGTCTTGTGTGCGCCCAGCAGGCCGATCAATCGATCCAGCTCAGCACGTTTGTCACCCAGTTCGGCAGCACCGGCGTCAGCCGCGCGATCAATTGCGGCGTCAGGACGATAGACAATCTTCTCGATACCGGACTTCAACGTCTCCTTCTGGGTCGCATAGAGCTGTGACTGAGCTGCCTGCTCCTCAATCTGGTAGATCAGCTTATCCAACGGACCCGCAGCCTGCCGCTCATAAGTCATGCCAAGCTTGAGGCCCAGATGCTGGTCAGCAAGGAACAACCATTTCATGTGCGCTGTACGACCAAAGGTTGGGCGGGAAGCCAGCTTGCGCACCAGATAGCTACTGAGATAAATCGCACTAGAACAAGACGCAGGCGGCCTCTCCGTGATCGCTGCTGCAACTATCGCATCAGCCAATGCATCGCTGAGTTCTCTCGCCTTTGTCTGACTGGCCTTCAGCTGATCGCACAGCGCCATCACATGATCGACCTTAGAGACGATGCGATGCATTTCATTTACAGGAGGTAGCGGAACAGACAATAGTCCGAGAATCTCCAAATTAATATTCTTCTGAGCGGTAGAGGGTGCAAAATTTTGAAGGTTCGATTTCGCTGTGCGAAGGAAGAATTCAAAATACCGTACATCCAACTCAGGAAGATCCGGAATGAAACCCACAACGCTATCTGGGAAGCACGCCTCAAAACCCAAAATTGCGCTGTCAGCGATATTCGCCGCGATAGTAATGCACATTGTGCCAACAGGCCACAGGCGACTTTGAGCCAGACCTTCAGCGTTATACATCGCGCTGTGCGTTCTAACTATCCCATGCGCCCGAGCGACATCACCAGTTTGAACTAGAGGAATACTTCCACCCACGTACAACGACGGGTCATTTCGGGGGCGATGCCTCGATTTTCCGCGTGAAAGCTCCCCCACTGCTGGCAGTGTCGTCCACGTCCAATTTCTTGGCAGCTCAAACGGATGTTCTTGACCCGAACTCATCGCGAGAAGCTTCGGCTTCTTATCACCTCGACTACTACGCGTTCTTTGTATGCGCTCAAGCAACACACTTGCCGGCTCATCGCTGAAATCCTGCTGCGCCAATTTACCCATCACAGCTAGCTCTAGTACGGTTTGAATCAGGGCATCAATGCTCGCCTTGGTAGTGAATAGCGTTGTGAAGTGATCAGATAGCCGTTGCCAACTGGCAGAAAAATCCGCCGCATCTACGGTCTTGGTCAAGCTGTCGAGCAGTGTACGCACCAGATGCATGTGGGCAACCTCCGCATCCACCTGCCGGGCCTCCACTCGATCACACAGCGCCATCAGCTCATCCAATTTGGCGACGATGCGACTTTGTTCATCAAGCGGCGGGAGTGGGAACGGGTTCGCTTCAACAAACTCTTTCGGCAATCGCTTCTGCCCTGCTGTCCCCGTCATTTTGGTTTCGCCAGCAAGCAAAAACTGCGGCGACTTCAAATAAGCCAGCACATATCTTGCGTCGAGAGTTCCGGAAACCGGGCGAACGATGTGCAACTCTGTCGTCCCAGCCCCTAAACCGTTCCTTAGTCCGGCAAAAACACAAGCTTTACTATTCTCAAAGCATGGTGTGATTTTCGCGACACCAATGTCACCCTCAGCAAAATGTGTGAAACCCTGCTTAACATCGCCCCAAGTACGGAACTCTTGCCCGTGCTGACCATCGAAGCGCGTGCCAATAAGGGTCATTGGCACAAAAGAAACCTCCAAGTTGTCCGATGCAGAATTTCGTGGATTAACGAATGCAATCTGCGCTAGTGAGCTCCACTGCCAACCTGTTGGCAGCTGGTAAGGAGCGGCGCTATCAGCACTTGCGCCGCGAGGCTTATTTTTTTTTGCCGCGCTTTTCTCGACAGAGCCCGCCTTTCCCTCGACGATTCGCAAAAGCAGCTCGCCCGCTGATTCGTCACTCGCATCCTGAGGCACCAGCTTGCCGCGCATCGCCAACTCAAGAATCAGCTCGCGCAGCTTCTTGATTCCGTTCGGCGCAATGGCCAGCAATGGCAAATTGTCGGTCAGCAGCGCTGTCATACTTGCCGCTCCAAAGCCTCAGCTAGCGCCGCCTTGAGTTGATCTCGCAACTCGCTGATCTCGCCTTGCAACCTGGCGTAGTCACGCAGCAAATGCTCCGGATCATGGCTAGTCTGCTCGCCGACATGCGGATTCTTGCAATCAAGGTTCCAGCTACGTGCCCGCAGCTCTTCCAAGCTGGCCTTCCAGGCAAACTCATTTTCCTGCCTTGCTGCAAAGCCATCCGCCTCGCTGCCCCACCACGCCTCTTCAACTGCGAATTCCTCAATGCGCATGGGCTTGGTCTTGGAGTAGTTCTTAACACCTGCCGGATACTGGTGTTCGTAGAACCACACTTCTTTGGTCGGCGTCCCCTTGGTGAAGAACAGCAGATTGGTCTTGATGCCGGTGTACGGATTGAACACACCGTTGGGCAACCGAACGATGGTGTGCAGGTTGCATTCGGTAAGCAGCTTTTCCTTGATGCGGCTCTTGATGCCTTCGCCAAACAGGAATCCATCGGGCAACACCACGGCGGCCCGGCCGCCGGGCTTGAGCAGGTGCATGATCAGCACCAGAAACAGGTCGGCAGTCTCTCGTGTGCGGAATGCCGCCGGGAAGTTGTTCTCAATACCGTCTTCTTCCATGCCGCCAAACGGCGGATTGGCAACTATGCAATCAACACGCTCCTTCGGCGTCCAACTGGTGAGTGGCCGCGCCAGCGTATTGTCGTGCTGGATCTGATTTGGCACCTCGATGCCATGCAGGATCATGTTGGTAGTCGCCAGCAGATGCGGTAGCGGCTTCTTCTCCACGCCAAAGATGCTGGCCTGTAGGACGCGCTCATCCTCGGCGGTCTGCGCATAGCGCTGACGCTTATGCTCGATGGTGCAGGTCAGGAAGCCGCCGGTACCACATGCTGGATCCATCACCTTCTCATCCAGCTTCGGGTCAACCATGCGCACCATGAATTCGGTGACCGGGCGCGGGGTATAGAACTCACCGGCATTGCCAGCGTTCTGCAGATCGCGCAGCAACTGCTCGTACATGTCACCAAACGCGTGCCGCTCCTGTGCACGGTTGAAATCGACACCTTGCTGGATCTTGTTGATCACCTGCCGCAGCAGCTGACCGGACTTCATGTAGTTATAGGCATCCTCGAAGATGCCACGGATGACAAAGCCCATCGGCTTGCTGTATCGCGGCTGCAACTCGCGCAACTTCGGGAACAGGTCATTGTCGATGAACTCTTTCAGCTCATCGCCGGTAATGCCTTCCGGATCCGCCGCCCAATTGCGCCAGCGGTATACCTCGGGCAACGGCGAACGATAGCTGTCATCCAGCAGTTCCCATTCCTGTTCACGGTCGTCGAGAATTTTCAGGAACAGCATCCAGACCAGCTGACCGATGCGCTGTGCATCGCCGTCGACGCCGACATCCTTGCGCATGATGACCTGGATGGATTTTATGGTGCTTGAGATCGACATGAAATTACTTCAATTGGAGATAAAGCCAAACACACGCCGGTGTTCAGCCAAATAGGGGAGATGCGCGGGTGCAAGCTGCTTCAGGCGACGATCATCGCCCTGCAGCCCCAGCCGCTCCAGTTCGGCATGCGGCAGCGCAGCTGAATACAGCAAACGGCCATCATTGGCAAAGGAGATCAGCCCACGGTCAAACAGCCGATCCACATGTGCGGCCAGCAATAGTCCGTTGAAAGGGTCCAGTCGCTCCTGGTTGCTGCTACCAGCCCACGGCTTGATATGGCTTGCCACCAGTACCTGAGCCAATGAACAACCGGTCAATGCGCAGGAGCCGTCCCAATAGGCCATGAGCGCGCGCCGGAAGCCACCTTGACCGATACGGGCGTCAATAAGCTGTTGCCTTACGGTTTCTGTCAGCTGACTGCAGCTCGGATCATCGGCCAATTCAGCTACAGCGGCCTTCCGCAGCAATACATCTTCCGGAGCGGACATTGTGCCTTCCAGAAGCTTGACTGCTGCACGTAGGGCTTGAACGCTTGGCACGTCAAAAGCGACGCCTGTTTTGCTCTGGCCCGTGGCCGCCAATGGGAAGCCATGCAGGTCGGCATTGCGGTAATCAATGCCAGGACTACCAAGTGCTGCTCGCAGGGCTTCCCAATGTGGAAGATCCCTGTGCTGCGGCAAAACAAGCAAGGGCCGCGTGCGCATCGCCCTTCCTCCTTTACCGCGCTTTACACAAATCGGCTGATCACTGATCGGCAGATGATAGGTATAGGCGTACATGGGGGAATGCCGTAGCACCGCTCCCAGCCTTTCCAGCTCTCGAGCGATCTCGTCGGAGTTCAACCCGCTCATGCGTACAGCGCCTTCTCAAGCTCTTTGATCGCCTGCAAATATTGCTGTCGCCCGCCAAAGCTGGAGACCAGCTCAACGGGCGATCCCAGGCTACGGAACGGATCCAACTGCAGGATCTTGATGTCCTCGATATGCTCCACGCCGGTATCGGCATACTTTTCCAACAGCCCCTCAAGCACCTCTCGTGCCGAGCCCTTGTAGCGTGTGAAGTAGTCACGCTTGCGGACATTGTCCGCGCGTTCTCGTCGGGACAGCGGTGGCTGATCGAAGGCGACATGGCAGATCAGATCGAACGGATCCAATGGCTTGCCAAGTTTGCGCTCGACTTCCTCGCTCAAGGCCTCCCACATCACACCTTGTGCCGCCATTTCGTCAATGATGGCCTTCTTCTGCTCGGCATCAGTCCAACGCCGCAGGAATTGATCCAACGAAGTGAACTGCCGCTGCACGCGTTCACGGGTGTAGTCGCGCAGCGACTCCGTAATCAACTTGCCATCCGGGCCGTAGTACTGCACGCGCTCGGCCACAATATTGATTGGCACGTTGTCCACGACATAGCGCTTACGCGGCTCACCAACACCACCTGTATCTCCGCCGGTTATGGTCACCTCACCCTCACCTGAGGGCTCCCCTCCTGCGGGTTCGGACGGACCAGGAACATCCTCCGGGGGGACGGGGCTGTCTTCCGGCCCAGGGTTGTAGATCTGCACCGGATCACCATCGAAGGCTGCGTCGGCGAACAGCTCTGTCGCCTTCTTGAAATCCATGATGGTGAACCAGTACTTGCCGTAATCCTCGTTGATTCGGGTACCGCGCCCAATGATCTGCTTGAACTCAGTCATCGACTTGATGTGCTGGTCGAGCACGATCAGCTTGCAGGTCTGCGCATCAACCCCCGTAGTCATCAACTTGCTGGTGGTTGCGATGACCGGATAGCGCTCCTCAGGGTTGATGAAGTTGTCCAGCTCTGCCTTGCCTTCCTTTTCATCACCAGTGATGCGCATGACGTACTTTCGGCTCTCCCCTACCCGCTTGGGATTCAGGTTCACGAGAGCCCGGCGCATGCGCTCGGCATGGTCTACGTCGTCACAGAAAACGATGGTCTTCTGGTACGGATCGGAGGCTTCAAGGAACTCGGTGACCTTCTTCGCGACCGCCCAGGTACGCGGTTCGATGACCAGCGTGCGATCCATATCCGAAAGGTTGTAGATGCGGTCTTCGATCAGCTGGCCATGCTTGTCCACCATGCCTTTGGGCGGACGCCAGCCCAGGAGGTCCAGATCGAAATCGATACGTACGACCTTGTAGGGCGCGAGAAACCCGTCCTCGATGCCTTGCTTGAGGCTGTAGGTATAGACCGACTCGCCGAAGTACAGCGTGCTGGAGACTTCTTTTGTTTCTTTTGGTGTTGCGGTGAGACCTATATGGGTCGCACCTGAGAAATAATCCAGAATGTCGCGCCAGGCTGAATCCGAAGCTGCGCTGCCGCGGTGGCATTCATCCACCACTACCAGATCAAAGAAATCTGGTGAGAACTGTTTGTAGATGTTTTTCTCTTCCTCGTTACCAGTAACGGCCTGATAGAGAGAAAGATAGATTTCGTAGGAGGTATCTATCTGGCGCTTGGCGATCTTGGTCATCGCCTGCCCGAAGGGCTTGAAATCGTTGTTGCGGGTCTGATCCACAAGGATGTTGCGATCCGCTAAAAACAGGATGCGTTTCTTCTGCTTTGATTTCCACAGCCGCCAGATGATCTGAAATGCAGTATAGGTTTTGCCTGTGCCCGTCGCCATGACCAACAGGATGCGATCCTGCCCACGCGCTACGGCTTCGACGGTGCGATTGATGGCATTGGACTGGTAGTAGCGCGGCGAGCGGCCACTGCCATCGTCGTAGTAAGGAAACTCAACCTTCTGACAGGCAGCAGCATCCAGGCCTTTCCACTGGCAGTAGCGCTGCCAAAGCTCATTGGGGCTGGGGAACTGATCCAGTGTCAGTTCGGTCTCGACCTGATCACCGGTGCCGGTGCGGTCATGGAACAGGAAGCCGTCGCCATTGCTGGAAAACACGAACGGCACATCCAGCGACTCGGCATAACCCAGCGCCTGTTGCATCCCAGCACCGACGCCATGGTTGTTGTCTTTGGCCTCGATGACCGCAAGCGGAAGGTTCGGCTTGTGATACAGGATGAAGTCGGCCCGTCGCGCTTGTCCGCGGCTATGCAACTTCCCCCTGACAATGATGCGCCCCTTGGTGAAGGAGACCTCTTCCCGCACCTGCGTCTCTATATCCCAACCGGCCAGCTGGATGGCAGGCACCAGATACTTGGTACAGATATCCCGTTCGCTCAACGACTTCTTGTCCATTTCGCTCCTTCCCCTTGCAACTTATTCGTCGCCCGCCAAGAACCACACAGGCTTGAGCGGTAAGCGCCGACGGGCGCTGTCGTCCAGCTGGCCGTAGTGCCGAGTCCACAGCTCAACCAGTTGGTTGGCGTCAATCAGGGTGATGCGGCGATGGCTCTGGCGGGCTTCCAGGTCGGCGTCCTTGGTGAAGCCGGACAGGGCCACGAACAGGCCGACGTCGCCTTCGCCCAGCACAGCCATGAAGCTGCGCAGGCCCATCACATCGATCTTGGGTGAGTTGGCGTTGCGTTTGACCTGCACCTTGATGCGCGGCGGGCGGGTGCCCAGCGGGTCGTTGTAGGCGATTACGTCCACGCCACCATCCTTGCCGGGCGGGGCAATCCACGCCACGTGGTAACCCATGGCGGTGAGCAGGGCGCCTACCAGCTCCTGGAAGTCGTAGGGCGGCATGTCGGCCAGGTAGGCCTCGATCTCGGCCCAGGCCATTTCCTCGGCCTGTTCCAAGGTGATGCTGGCGGATTTTTCCACCGCCTCGTCATCGCCTTCGTCGATTTCGATTACGGGCTGCGCCTTTTTCCATTTGTGGTACAGGCGTACTGCCTCGCGGTAGAACTGTTCGCCGTCCGGGTACTGCTGCAGGGCTACGGCGCCTTCGGCGGTGATGCTCCAGATGCCCTTGTCCTTGACCAGCCAGCCGGCTTTTACGGTGTCGACGGTGGCGAAGCGGACGATCTTCTCGAAGCGGCGCCCGCCGGTAGGATAGTCGCCTGCTTCGTAGGGGGTCAGTTCGACCTGGGACGCGAGGGTTGCCAAGGCTTCTGCGGCCTTCATGCCGTCGGGCCGGGTTTGCAGGATGCTGAACAGCTTGCGTATCAGGTGGCCGGTCCGGGCCTTGGTTACTTCCGCCATGCTTCCCCTGCCTCGGTGGTTTGTTTCAGCCTTTTGGCGCCGGGATGCGGCCGCCGGATCTGGCTGATTTATGTGAAGGGCCATGATAGCCGGGGTGGCTTGTGTATATCAGGCTGAACCGGCTTGGTCGTGGGGGTAACTGCTTTGTTCAAGGCCTTCCGGAGGCTTGGGTTGGCCTTGGGTAAAGGGCGCTGGGGTTGAGGCTTGATTTTGCTGGCCGTTGCAATGTTGGGGGAGGCCTGATTGCGAGGTTGGCGCCCAGGATGAGTTTTGGGTTTTTGCTGGGGGCGGAGCGCGAGCCAGATCAAAAGCGCCCCCCACCCGCCCCTTCGGGGCACCCTCCCCCGCAGGCGGGAGAGGGGACGGCGCTGGGATCTGCGGTATTGCTTGCGGTTTAGCATCGCCGGGTACGGCGGCAATCTGCTCCCTCCCTTTGGCCAGAGGCCAAGGGGAGGGTTGGGTTTGGGTTTGGGTTTGGGTTTGGCTCTCCCGCCGCTTCGGCATACGTCCGGGTAGCTCAGGCAAAAGTGAAAAGCGCCCCCCTTCCGCCCTTCGGGCACCTTCCCCCGCGGGCGGGGGAAGGGACAGCCCGCGCCTTGACGCCTTGCTGAGGCTTTCTCCCCACCCGCCAAACTCCGCAAACCACAACAAAACCTATCGGGTGAATGTCGGGGAATACACTTTTTCAGCGTTCCGATTCGCGCAGACTGCCTTTCAAAGTGAGGGGAAGCCATGCGTAGCAAGCTGTTTGTGCCCGGCGCACGTCCGGAACTGTTCGACAAGGCCTTGGCCAGTGCGGCCGATGCCCTGTCCTTCGATCTGGAGGATTCCGTCCCCGAGGCTGGCAAACAGGCGGCGCGCGCGGCCATCGCCAGCTTCCTCGCCCGTGCCGACGTGCTTGCCAGCAACAAGCTGCTGATCGTCCGTACCAACGCCACCGACAGCCCGCACTTCGCCGCCGATCTGGCTGCGATGGCGGTGCCCGGCCTGTGGCTGCTCAACATCCCCAAGGTGGAATCGGCCGCGCAGGTGCGGCAGGTGGTCGTTGCGCTCGAACGCGCCGAGGCCGCCAATGGCGTCACCCGCCCGATCGGCCTGCTGCTGAACATCGAAACCCCGCGTGGTCTGCGTCTGGCCGCTGAATTGGCTGGCGCGCATCCGCGCGTCGCCGGCCTGCAGTTGGGCCTGGGCGATCTGTTCGCGCCCAATGGCATCGCCCGCACGCCGGCCAATGTGCATGCGGTGCTGTTCGCGGTGAAAATGGCCGCCACCGAAGCGGGCGTGTTCGCCTGTGACGGGGCTTGGCCGGATGTGGCCGATGCCGAGGGCTTCCGCACCGAGGCCATGCTCGCGCAGCAGTTGGGCTATATCGGCAAGAGCTGCATCCATCCGCGCCAGGTGGGCCAGGCCAATGTGATCTTCAGCGTGGCCGAGGCCGAACTGGACGAAGCACGGCGTATTGTTGCCGCCGCGCAGGCGGCCAGCGATCTGGGCCGCGGTGCGTTCCTGTTCGAGGGCCGCATGATCGATGTGCCCTACCTGCGCCGGGCCGAAGCCCTGCTCGCCGGCGCCCTGCGCGCCTGATCTTTCCACCTGGCGGTTCGCCGCCACGCCGTTCATTACCGGGATTCCATCCATGCCCACGCCCATGGCCACCGCGCTCGCCGCGCTGTCGCACCGCTTCTCGCTCGGCTTCCGTCTGCTCGTCGTCACCACCTTGCTGGCGTTGGCCGGCACGGCGGCCGCCGACGAGAGTTTGAATGCAGTGAAGCCCGGTTCGCTGCCGGCACTGCCGGAGGCCGCGCCGGTGCAGCAGTTGCTGGATGTCGATGGCCGCCTGCTGGCCCGCTCCGGCGACAAGGCCTGGCTGCTCGACAAGAATGGCAAAGCATGGACGGCCGCCACCGGCATCAGCAACGAAGTGGTGCAGGACATCGTCCGCACCGGCGACAAAACCTGGGTGCTGACTGGCCCGGATGCGAGCCACAGCGATCAGCTGCAGCAGCTCACGCTCAAGGGCGAAAGCCTCGGCAAGGGCCAGTCGCTGGCACTGCCATCGCCACTGGGCAATGCGCATGCAGCCGCCTTGGATGGCGCCCTGTTCGTCGCTGGTGTCGACGATAGCGGCGTGACCCAGCTGTACAAAAAGCCGACCGACGCCGCGCAGTGGCAGCCGCAGCCGATCTGGCCGGGCGCCGCTGCCGTTGTCGCCCTGCAGGCGCAGAAAGGCGCGTTGTACGCGGTGGTCGGCAACAACGGTGCGCAGCAACTGCTGCGCTGGAACGCAGAGAAGGGTTGGCATGAGCTGCCCGCCATCGGTGGCGACGTTGTCCCGGGTTCGCTGCGTGCACTCGGCCAGGCGCACTTGTTGATGCAGGTGACCGACGCGGTTGGCAGCAGCCACGCGCGTACCTTCCACACCATCACCAGCGCCTGGGCCGACCTGGCCGATACCGATGCCAACGCACCGCTGGCCACCGCCAGCTGGGGCAATGGCCTGGCCTGGGCGAATGCCGATGGCAGCCTGCATACCTTTGAACTGCAGAGCGGCAAGCACCTGCTGGGTTGGATGGACTGGACGGTGATCATCATCTACCTCGGCGCGATGCTGGGCATGGGCGCCTACTTCTACTTCCGCGAGAAGCGCGCCAGCACCGCCGACTTCTTCGTCGGTGGCCGCAGCATTCCGTTCTGGGCCGCGGGCGTGAGCTTGTACGCGACCAACACCAGCTCGATCAGCTTCATTGCCATTCCGGCCAAGGCCTTCGAAACCAACTGGCAGTACCTGACCAACAACCTGATCGCAGTGCTGGGCCTGATGTTCGTGGCGGTGTGGATCGTGCCGCTGCTGCGTCGCCTGGATTTGATGAGCGTGTTCTCGTATCTGGAAACCCGCTTCCATCCGGCCATCCGCATGCTCGCCAGCGCGCTGTGCATCGTCATGCAGATCGGTGCGCGCATGAGCGTGGTGCTGTTCCTGCCGGCGCTGGCCATCGCCACCATCACCGGCATCAGCGTGGTGTGGAGCATCATGATGATGGGCGTGTTCACCATCCTCTACACCGCGATGGGCGGCATGAAAGCGGTGATCTGGACCGACTTCGTGCAGGTGATCGTGAAGATGGGCGGCGCGATCTTCGCCATCCTGTTCATCGTGTGGACGCTGAAGGGCGGCTTCGGTGAATTCGTCGCCACCGCGGCGATGGAAGACAAGACCAAGCTGTTCGATTTCAGCTTCGACCTGACCAAGGCCACGGTGTGGGGCTTCATCTTCCTGGTCGTGTTCGACGTGGTGCTGACCTTCCCCAAGGACCAGGTGCTGATGCAGCGCACCCTGGCCACCAAGTCGGACAAGGAAGCCGGCCGTTCGATCTGGGCCTTCGCTGCGATCATGATCCCGGGCGGCTTCATCTTCTACGGCATCGGTACCGCCTTGTGGGTGTTCTACAAGAACAACCCGCAGCGCCTCGATCCGCTGCTGCCGATCGATGCGACCTTCCCGTTGTTCATCGCCGCCGAGCTGCCGCCTGGCGTCACCGGCCTGATCATCGCCGGCGTGTTCTCCGCGGCAATGGCCACCTTGTCGAGCATCATGAACAGCGTCGCCACGTTGATCTCGGTCGACTTCTACGAGCGCATCGCCAAGAACCCGACCCCGCGCAAGAGCGTGCTGTTCGCCGAGATCTCCACGGTGCTGGTCGGCCTGACCGCGATCGGCCTGGCGCTGATCATGACCCGCTACGACATCCACTCGCTGTTCGACGTGTCGATCGAACTGGCTGGCCTGCTCGGCGGCGGCTTTGCGGGTGCCTATACGCTGGGCATGTTCACCCGCCGCGCCAACTCCGCCGGCGTGGCAATCGGCGTGGCCGCCAGCATCGTGCTGACCTTCGTCGCATGGTGGTTCAACCTGGTCCATCCGTACTTCTACCTGGCCATCTCGATCTTCCTGTGCATCGTGATCGGCTATCTGGCCAGCCTGTTCTTCCCGGCCCCGAGCCGTTCGCTGAAGGGCCTGACCATCTACAAGCAGGACGCGGTGTGAAGACCGGTCGGCACGCCGCTGCGGGCCGGTTCCGCGGCGGCGTGAAGCCAGCTTCAGCAACGACCATGACGTTGGTCGGATCGCGCCGCCGCGCCCGCTGGTGTAGTTTGGCGCGCAGCTGAGAGGTCTAATCGCGTGGAAACCCAGTTCCTCAATACCTTTGTCACCGTGGTCGACCGTGGCTCCATGGCCGCGGCCGCACGCCTGCTGCACATCACCCCGGCCGCCGTCGCCCAGCAGATCCGCACGCTGGAACGCGAGCTGGGCGCGCCGTTGATCGCCCGCGCCGGCCGCACCGTCAGCGTCACCGAGGAAGGTGCGCGCATCCTGCAGCGGGCGCGCGACCTGCTGCGTGGCGTGGCCGACCTGCGCAGCGTCGCCAACGAAAGCGGCATGGCCGGCGAACTGCGGCTGGGCGCCTGCCCTACCGCGCTGGGCGGGCTGGTGCCGGACATCCTGGCGCGGATGGTGGCCAAGTTCCCCGAGATCAACGTCTTCATCAAACCCGGTTACTCGGCCGACCTGTATGGCGCGGTGGAATCGGGTGACCTGGATGCGGCGATGGTGCTGCAGGCACCGTTCTCGCTGCCCAAGACCTGCGACTGGCAGCTGCTGCGTGAAGAGCCGCTGGTGGTGCTGGCGCCGGCGCGCATGGCCGGTGCCGACCCGCACCAGCTGCTGCGCGAGGAACCGCTGATCCGCTACGACCGCCACGAATGGGGCGGCCGCCAGGCCGATGAATATCTGCGCAAGGCCGGCATCGTGCCGCGCGAACGGTTCGAGCTGAATGCGCTCAATGCGATCGCGGTGATGGTCGATCGTGGTTTGGGCGTGTCGCTGGTGCCGGATTGGGCCAAGCCGTGGCCGGAAGGCATTTCGGTGGTGCGCATTCCCCTGCCCGAGCCCAGCGAGCCACGCCGCATCGGCATGGTCTGGTCACGCTCCTCGGTGCGCCTGCGCCAGGTCAATGTGCTGCTGGACGAGGCGCGCACGGCGTTGTTGCAGCCGACGGACTGAACGAAATTCACATGTAGTGCCGAGCCATGCTCGGCAAGGGCATTACCCGTAGATCCCCTGTAGTGGGGGGGGGGGGGGGGGGGGGGGGGGGGGGGGGGGGGGGGGGGGGGGGGGGGGGGGGGGCGGGCGGGGACCCCGCGGGGGGGGCGGGCCGCCCCCGCCCTCGCCGGTGGGTCGCGGCCGGGGTCGCGCCCCGCCCCCCCCCCCCCCCCCACTACAGCTCCCGAGGGTTGGGGAGGGGTAAGCCCTTCCGCTTCTGAATTTGCGGTGGCTTCGCGGCTTACGCCGCTCCTACATGGGACACGTCTGCCGGATACATCCCGGTGAAGCCCCTGCCGAGCATGGCTCGGCACTACCGATGCAAAGGCCAATCGCAACAAACCCTAGGCTTTGAACATACACAGGTGCGCTTCTATCGCGCCGGGGCGCCGCCTAGGCTTCGCCCAACGTCGGAGTTGCGCCCGGTGCCCGCCTGGTCGGGGACCGAAAGCAGCAAACGGCAGGATCAAAGGGGCGCTAGTCCCCGTCGCATTCTGGCTCTGCCGGCTCCCAGGCCGGTCGCGTCACACATTCAAACCTGGGGGAGAGAACAACATGATCAAGCCACTTTCGGCCGCCATCAGCGCCGTGCTGCTCGCCAGCGCGATGAGCCCGGCCTTTGCACAAGACGCCGGCGATGCCGCCACCAACCTGGACCAGGTGATCGTCACCGGCAGCCGCACCCCGGTCGCCATCGAGAAGGTTCCCGGCGCCGTCACCCTGGTGACCCAGGAGCAGGTGCAGCGCACCCTCAATCTGACCGAAGACGCCACCGCCGTGCTCGCACGCATGGTGCCGGGCTACTCCGAATCCTCGCAGGCGATGAGCAACTCCGGTGAAACCCTGCGTGGTCGCATCGCGCTGCGCCTGTTCGACGGCGTGCCGCAGGGCTCGCCGCTGCGCGAAGGCAACCGCAACGGCACCTTCACCGACATGGGCGTGATCGGCCGCATCGAGGTCATCAATGGCCCGTCCGCCGCCGAAGGCATTGGTGGCGCCGGTGGCGTGATCAACTACCTGTCCAAGAACCCGGAAGTCGATGGCCACCAGACCATCATCAGCACCCGCTACGGCACCCAGTTCAAGGACAACAGCGACCAGTCCAAGATCGGCGTCACCCACACCTTCCGTGGCGATGCGACCGACTTCGTGATCAGCGGCGCTTACATCGACCGTGGCATCGCCTATGACGGCGACGGCCGCCGCGTCGGCCTGAACACCTCCGGCTCGCTGTCCGATTCGTACAGCAAGAACCTCTTCGTGAAGGGCGGCTACAACTTCGGCGAAGACCAGATGCAGCGCATCCAGGCCAGCTACAGCAACTTCCACATCGGCGGCAAGCACAACTACATCCCGGTGGAAGGTTGCCGCTTCGATCCAGTGGAGTGCCCGAACCCGACCACCAACACCGCCGAGAAGGGCTCCATCGCCGGCTCGCTGGCCGAGTTCAACGATTTCGAGCAGTTCGCGGTGAAGTACACCAATGCCGATTTCTTCGGCGGCGACCTGAGCGTTGATGCCTACTGGGCTGAGCAGGCCATGCGTTACGTGCCGGAGAACGGCGACGACCGCCAGCTGACCAAGCCGGCCCCGACCGATGATGCCGACCGCATCTGGGACCAGTCGGAAATCAACAGCGAGAAGAAGGGCCTGCGCTTCGGCTACGCCTACAGCGACCTGTTCAAGGTCGAAGGCCTGCGCCTGCGTGCCGGCCTGGACCTGGTGGAAGACACCGCCGAGCAGCGCCTGGCGCTGACCAACCGCCTGTGGGTGCCGCCGATGAAGTACACCAGCATGGCGCCGTACGCGCAGCTGAGCTGGGACATCGGCCCGGTGACGCTGGACGCCGGCGTGCGCCGCGAGGACGGCGAGCTGGAGATCGACAGCTACACCACGGTCGCCTTCCGCGACCACACCCCGGTGCAGGGCGGCAAGCTGGATTACAAGGCCACCATGCCCAACTTCGGCGCGATCTGGCGCATCAACGATGCCTGGTCGGTGTTCGCTTCGTATTCCGAAGGCTTCGGCATCGCCAACGTCGGCATCCCGCTGCGCAACATCCAGGCCAGCAGCCCGTGCAAGGCCGTGTCCTGCATCACCGACCTGCAGCCGCTGATCACCGAGAACAAGGAAATCGGCTTCAACTGGCGCGGTGCCAAGGGCCAGGTGGGTGCGTCGGTTTACCGCTCCACCTCGGACTTCGGCTCCACCCTGACCGTGGACAAGGCAACCGACGACTTCATCCTGACCCGTTCGCCGGTCGAGATCGAAGGCTTCGAGCTCAACAGCGCCTGGACCTTCAACCAGCACTGGAAGGCCACCTTCCTGTACTCGCGTATCCGTGGCCAGACCCAGTACTACCCGGGCTCGGGCCTGAAGAAGGAAATGGGCATCCTGGACATCTCGCCGGACAAGGTGAATGCCTCGCTGACCTGGACCCCGACCGATACCCTCAACGCCACCCTGGGCGTGAGCAAGACCTTCAGCCGCGACCTGCGTGAGACCTTCACCAATCCGGCCAACGGCGATGTCTACGTCAACGAAGAGAACACCTATGGCTACGCGCTGTGGGACCTCAGCGTGAACTACGACACCGGCCGCTTCGGCCAGTTGTCGCTGGGCATCGAGAACCTGTTCGACAAGCAGTACGTGTTGACTTGGTCGCAGCTGCCGGGCTGGCAGAACTACTTCTCCGGCCGCGGCCGGATGGTGTCGCTGTCGCACACCATCAAGTTCTGATGACTGCAGTTTGAAGACGGCGCCACAGGCAACTGTGGCGCCGTTTTTTTTGTTTGATGTTTGTTGTTTGTGGGAGCGGCGTCAGCCGCGAAGCTGGAGAAGCATCCGCGCCCGCGCATCCTGCAATTGCAGATATTTCGTCACAGGAACGGTGGCCTGCTTCGCGGCTTACGCCGCTCCCACAAAAACGATGCCCAGCGGCAACAAGAAAACCTTTCTTGTTGCACCGCAAGAAAAAACCACAGCTTGCTTCAAGCAACAAAACCTCACGTCTGAAGCAAGGCCCCCCGCCTTCAATGCCCTCCTGTGCACGCCTAGGCTGCTGTTGTCGGGGAGTTGCGTCGGGAGGGATGCAGCAGCCAACAGAAGTATCGGAATGCCGCAGTCCGCGGCAGCAGTTCATGCACGTCTTATCTAAAACAAAAACGAGATAAACAACATGAAGAAGGTACCGGTAGCGTTGGGGGTTCTGGTCCTGGCCGCTGCGATCAGCAGCAGCGTGCAGGCCCAGCAGATGCAGGCAGCAAACGAAGAAGACAGTCGCAGCGCCGACAAGCGCGCGCAGGATAAAAAAGCCACCGAGCTTGATCGGGTCATCGTCACCGGCGTACGCGCGCCCAAGGCGGTGGACAAGATCCCCGGCGCCATCACCATCATCACCCCGGAAGAGATCAAGCAGTCGCTGATCATCACCGAGGACAACACCGCGGTACTGGCACGCACCATTCCCGGCTATGCCGAATCCTCGCAGGCGATGACCAACTCCGGTGAGTCGCTGCGTGGGCGCATTCCGCTGCGCCTGTTCGACAGCATCCCGCAAGGCTCACCACTGCGCGAAGGCACCCGCAACGGCACCTTCACCGACATGGGCGTGATCGGCCGCATCGAAGTGATCAACGGTCCGTCCGCTGCCGAGGGCATCGGCGCTACCGGTGGCGTGATCAACTACATCTCCAAGGTGCCGGAACAGATCGGCAGCGAGACCACCATCAATGCGCGCTACCAGACCCAGTTCAACGACGACAGCGTCGGCTGGAAGCTGGGCCTGAGCCACGCGATCAAGCAGGACAACTACGACTTCCTGGCCAGCGTCTCGCAGCTGGAGCGCGGTATGGCCTATGACGCCAAGAACCGCAGCATCGGCATGAATTCCAGCGGTTCGCTGGCCGATTCGCAGTCGCGCAACCTGTACATGAAGGGCGGCTACAACTTCGGCGAGGACGGCGAACAACGCCTGCAGGCCACGTACAGCAACTTCAACATCGGCGGCAACGGCGATTACATCCAGCTGGTCGGCTGCAAGGGCCCGAATGACTGGCCGCCCTGCGACACGCCGGTACCGAATACCTCGATCAAGGGCCATATCGACGGCCAGCGCGATGCGCTCAACAAGTTCATCCAGTACAGCCTGCAGTACACCCACAGCGATTTCTACGGCGGCACGCTCGACCTGGTCGGTTACCAGGCCAAGCAGGGCATGCGCTTCCTGCCGGAGAACGGCGCCGACCGCCAGCTGGTGAAGCCGGCACCGGCAGACGATGCCGACCGCATCTTCGACCAGTCCGAGATCCAGTCACGCAAGAAGGGCCTGCGTACCTCGTGGACGCGTCCCAGCATCTTTGGCGTGGACGGATTGGAGCTGCATACCGGCGTGGACTTCGTGCAGGACGTGGCCGAGCAGCGACTGGTGATGACCGACCGCGTATGGGTGCCGCCGATGGATTACCGGAGCGTTGCCCCGTATGCGCAGCTGTCCTGGGATATCGGCCCGGTCACGGTCAGCGGCGGCTTCCGTCGCGAGAACGGTGAGCTCGACATCGACAGCTATACCACCGTCGCCTACCGCAACAATTCCTTCGTCGAAGGCGGCACCCTGGACTACACCGCCAACCTGCCCAACATCGGCGCGATCTGGCGCGTCACCGATGAGTTCTCCCTGTTCAGTGCCTATAGCAAGGGCTTCACCCTGCCTGACATCGGCATCCCGCTGCGCAACGTGAATTATCCGGGCCAGACCGTGGCCGGCATCCTCGACCTGCAGGCGATCATCGTCGACAACATCGACATCGGCTTCAACTGGCGTGGTTCGCGCGGTGCGCTGAGTGGCAGCTGGTACCACTCCACCTCCGACTTCGGGGCATCGCTGGAAGTGGACCCGCTGACCAGCGACTTCATCATGACCCGCGCGCCCACCGACATCAAAGGCATCGAGCTCACTGGCGAATTCCGTTTCACCGACACCTTCAAGATCACCGGCCTGTACACGCACCTGCGCGGCTACACCTCGTTCTGGGGCCCGGACCCGCAGGGTCGCTATGACGCAGGCCCGATGAAGAAGCCGCTGGGCATCTTCGATGCGACGCCGGACAAGATCAACGTCGCGCTGGTGTGGAAAGCATTGCCCAACCTCGACGCCACCCTCGGTGCCAGCATGTTGCGCGACCGCCACCTCACCGGCTCGGCAGTGCGCGAATACGACGGCGAAGAGTACGACTACGACGAAAAGATCAACGGCTACACGCTGTGGGATCTGGGCGTGAACTATGATTCGGGGCGCTTCGGTACGTTCTCGCTGGGCGTGGACAACCTGTTCAACAAGTACTACATCCTCAGCGGCTCGCAGGGCGATGGCTGGCAGAACTACTGGGCCGGTCGCGGTCGCGTGGTGTCGCTGAGCTATTCGTATACGTTCCGCTGATGAGCGCAGGAGTGCACGCCATGCATCAAACCATCGCAACACCGCGCAGCCACCGCTGGCTGCGCCATGGCGCCGCACTCCTGCTGTGCCTGTCGGCGCCGCTGCTGCACGCTGATGAGCGCTGGCAGCGGCTGGATGGTTTCCTGCAGGCCAGCACCGCACCGGGCCAGTTCCCGGGCGCGGTGGCGCTGGTCGAGCACGATGGCCGCATCGTGTTCCAGCAGCACTACGGCCACGCCGACAGCGCTGGCCATCGGCCACTGCAGGCCGACAGCATCTTCCGCATCTATTCGATGACCAAGCCGGTGACCTCGGTCGCCGTGCTGATGTTGCTGGAGGAAGGCAAGCTGTCGCTGGACGATCCGCTGGCCCGCTACCTTCCCGAGTTCGCCGACCGCACCGTGGTGACCGGTGGCGACCTGCAACATCCGCAGACCGAAGATGCGCCGCGCGTGATCACCCTGCGCCATCTGCTCACCCATACCAGCGGATTCGCAGCGGCGTCGGACACGCACCGGGTGGCGACCAAGCTGTTGACCGCGGCCGATGTCGACAGCGCGACCTCGCTGCAGGACGTTGCACGCCGCTTGTCCACGCTGCCCTTGGCCGATGCGCCC
The DNA here is from genome assembly GCF_056861425.1 of Stenotrophomonas sp. 21LCFQ19. Lineage (NCBI taxonomy): Bacteria > Pseudomonadati > Pseudomonadota > Gammaproteobacteria > Lysobacterales > Lysobacteraceae > Stenotrophomonas > Stenotrophomonas sp. 21LCFQ19. Next base: position 162,252 of record NZ_JBSPUF010000003.1, read on the forward strand.
GGTACCCACTTCCATTACGAAGGCAGCAACACCGAGCTGCTGGCACGCGTGGTCGAAGTGGTCAGCGGGCAACCGTTCGCGCAGTTCCTGCAACAACGCATCTTCAGCCCGCTGGCGATGCACGACACCGGTTTTGAAGTGCCGCTGGCGCAGCGTGGTCGCGTGGTCGAACTGCCAACCAGCAACGACGATGGCAGCCTGCGCGTGGCTGATACGCTCAGCGCGCGCAATCCGGGCGTGCGTCTGAAGGGCTACGACAGCGGTGCCGGCGGCCTGTATTCCACCGCTGCCGACTACCTGAAGTTCGCCCACATGCTGCTTGATGATGGCCGCAGCGGGAAGCAGCAGCTGCTCGCGCGCAAGACCGTCGAGCTGATGATGAGCGACCAGCTCGGTGGCTTCGAGCCGGCCATCAGCAGCTATGGCGCGGGCGAAGGCTTCGGCCTTGGCGGCTATGTCATCACCAACCCGGCGTACCGCGGCAAGCTCGGCAGCGTCGGTCAGTTTGGCTGGTCCGGTGCGGCGTCCACGTACTTCACCATCGACCGCAAGGAGAAGCTGGTGGCCATCCTGCTGATGCAATACCTGCCCAGCGGTGACAAGGCGCTTGCTTCACCGTCCACCCGTTTCTACAACCTCGTTTACCAGGCCATTCCATGAGTTCCACCGTTCTTGTCGCCGGCTCGGCCAATCTCGATTTCGTGGTGCGCGCGGCGCATGTGCCGGCACCGGGTGAAACCGTGCTCGGCCGCGAATTCCGTACCTTCCCCGGTGGCAAGGGTGCAAACCAGGCCGTGGCCTGCGCGCGTGCCGGTGGCGCTGCCACGCAGATGCTGCTTGCCCTGGGTGCCGATGACTTTGCCAAGCCAATTGAAGCCTCGTTGAACGACGCTGGCGTGCTGCTGCATGCCGTGCGCGATGCGCAGCTGCCGACCGGTACCGCCTTCATCTGCCTGTCCGATGATGCCGAGAACGCGATCACCGTCGCCCCCGGCGCCAACATGGCACTGCTGCCCGAACACCTGCCAGCACTGGATGGCGTGCAATGGCTGCTGTTGCAGCTGGAATCGCCACTGGCCTCGGTCCAGGCCTACGCAACCGCCGCCCGCGCTGCCGGGGTGAAAGTCGCCTTGAACGCAGCACCCGCGCAGGTGCTGCCGGCCGAACTGCTGGCACAGCTGGACATGCTGATCGTCAACGAAGGCGAGCTGGCGGTGGTTGCCGGCAATCCGCCGGACCTGGCCACCGGCCTGGCACGGCTCGACGTTCCCTGCGTGATCGTCACCCTCGGCGCGCGCGGCTGTCTGGCCCGCATCGATGGCAAGATCCTGCTGCAGCCTGCGTTCTCGATTTCGCCGCTGGATACAACCGCTGCGGGCGACACCTTCTGCGGCACCTTGATTGCCCTGCTCGCCCGCGGTGAGCCACTGCAGCAGGCCCTGCTGGCTGCCAGTGCCGCATCGGCGCTGACCTGCACGCGCCTGGGTGCACAATCCAGTATTCCCGAACACGCCGAAGTACAGGCATTGCTGGCCGACGCCAGCCGCCTGCCCGGCACCGACGCCCATGCCGCACTCGCGGCATGGTGCGCGCTGTAACCGTTACGCCTCCCCCCGTTTTTGTTGGATGACTGCCATGACCTCCCCCTACCCCGCCCCCGATTACGACACCGATTCCCCCGATCACGGGCGTGAGGCGATCTACACCGAGTACAAGTTCTCGCACGTCACCACCGGCCGCTACCTGCCGACGCCGGGCAAGGCACCGGCGTGGCCGTTCGCCGACATCGGCAGCTGGATGATCGATGCCAATGCCAGCGCCGCCGACTGGTTGACCGAGCTGAAGGACTGGCGCCAGGAACACCTGGTGCGCATCGGCTATACCGACGTGAACTACCGTCGCCCGGAACTGCAGTGGGCGCAGCGCAACTTCGTGCACGCGCAGATGATGGTCGAGGACCGCTATTTCTTCGACGTGGAAACCGCGCAGTACACCGTCGACAAGTACCTGGACGATCTGATCGAACGCTTCGGCGGCCTGGACTCGGTATTGATCTGGTACATCTACCCGAACATCGGCATCGACGACCGCAACCAGTTCGATCTGGCGCACACGCTGCCGGGCGGCCTGGAAGGTTTGACCGCCGCGGTGAAGGCATTCCAGAAGCGCGGCGTGCGCGTGTTCCTGCCGGCCAAGCCGTGGGACCACGGCACCCGTGACCCGGGCGTGACGCATTGGGACGGGCTGGCCGAGATCATCAAGGCCACCGGTGCCGACGGCATCAACGGCGACACCTTCAACGGCGTGCCGCGTGCATTCTTCGATGCCTGCGATGCCAACGGCAACCCGGTGGTGGTGCAGCCCGAGTCCACCATCAGCTCGGAAGAGCAGCTGATCTGGAACGTGCAGAGTTGGGGCAAGAAGGCACCCGATGGCCCGGTGCCGCCGGTGTCCAAGTGGAAGTGGCTGGAGCCGCGCCACATGGTCAACTACGAGAATCGCTGGGGTCGCAACCGCAACCACGACCTGCAGTACTGCTTCTTCAACGGCATCGGCTACAACGCCTGGGAAAACATCTGGGGCATCTGGAACCAGTTCACCGCGCGTGATGGTGAAACCCTGCGCCGCATCGCCGCCATCTATCGCCAGTTCCCGGCGCTGATCGTGGCCATGGACTGGGAGCCCTACCAGGTCTGCTACCAGGGCGGCACTTTCGCCAGCAAGTTCCCGGTCGACGGCCAGTGCCTGCACACCTTCATCAACCGCAACGAGTACGCAGTCAATGGTGAGCAGATCGGCCTGCCGCATGTGGACGGCACCCGTTACTACGATGTCTGGCACGGCGTGGAACTGTCGCCGGCCGTGCGTGATGGCCTGGCCATCATCGAGCTGCCGATGGAAGCACGCGGCTTTGGTGCGGTGCTGAGCGTGCAGCCGGGCGTTGCCGTTGAAGGCCTGGATGCGTTCCTGATCGAAGCTGCCAAGCGCGCCGAGCAGCCGCTGAACAGTTTCTCCGGCGCATGGAAGGCAATCCCGCAGCAGCTGCGCGAGATTCCCGCCACCACCGCGCAGGCTGCCGCGCCGCAGGGCATGGTCACCATCCCGGCTGGCGAGTTCGTGTTCGCCGTTGGCGGTGTCGAGATCGAAGGCTTCAACTGGGCCGGCCAGGACGTGCAGTTCCCGTGGGAAGACTGCCCGCGCCGTCACCATCGCAAGCTGATGCAGATGCAGGCGTTCCATATCGATCGCCATCCGGTCACCAATGCGCAGTTCAAGGCCTTCATCGATGCCACCGGCTATCACCCGGCCGATGACATCAACTTCCTCGCCCATTGGATCGATGGCGCACCGCGCGCCGGCTGGGACAACAAGCCGGTGATCTGGGTGTCGCTGGAAGACGCACGCGCCTACGCCGCATGGGCCGGCAAGCGTCTGCCGCACGAATGGGAATGGCAGTACGCCGCGCAGGGCAGCGATGGCCGCACCTATCCGTGGGGCAATGACTGGGACCAGAGCCGTGTGCCGCAGGTCAACCGCGGCCGCCGCCTGCTGGCTCCGGCCGATGTCGATGCGCATCCGCAGGGCGCAAGCCCGTTCGGTGTCGAGGACCTGGTCGGCAACGTGTGGCAGTGGACCGATGAGTTCAGCGACGAGCACACCCGTGCGGCGATCCTGCGCGGTGGCTCCAGCTACCAGCCGCAGACCTCGCATTGGTATTTCCCGCAGGCCTACCGCCTGGACCAGCACGGCAAGTACCTGCTGATGGCACCGGCCAAGGACCGCAGCGGCATGCTCGGCTTCCGCTGCGTGGTGGACGCGGCATGAGTGCGGCGATCACCAGCGGCCAGCAGCTGATCACACCGGCAGCAGTGAAGCTCGACGGTGTGTTCGGGCAGATGCTCGCCGCCAACCGCAGCGGCCGCCTCAGCCACTTCATCGTTGATGAAGCCAGCCCCTCGATCAGCATCTTCGGCCAGGCACACAAGCAGCAGAACCAGGAAGGCGACTGGTACGGCGAACACGCCGGCAAGTGGCTGTCGGCCACCGCCCGCGCAGTCGCACAGGGCGACCAGCCCGAACTGGAAGCCAACCTGCGCCGTGTCGCCGATTGGCTGATCAGCCAGCAGGACGACGATGGCTATCTGGGCAACTATGCCGCTGACCGCCGCTTCACCGTGCCGCAGCCGCCCAAGCCCGAGAGCTGGAACGGCGAACCGGCGCTGCGCACCTGGGACATCTGGACCCACAGCTACCTGATCCTCGGTTTCCTTGAGACCTGGCGCGCACTGGGCGATGACAGCTATCTGCAGGCCGCACGGCGCATCGCCGACCTGTGCTGGCAGGCGCTGGAATCGGGCATCGACATCACCACGCTGGGCAACCACCACGGCATGTCGGCGACGGTGCTGCTGGACCCGGCCGCCGACCTGTACCTGGTCACCGGTGAGCCGCGCTATCTGGCGCTGGCCGAAAAGATCCTGCAGCAGGCCAACGCCAATCCGCGCCTGGCCCTGCTCGACAAGGGCATCGCCAACGAAGACGCCGCCTTCATCGCCACCGGCAAGGCCTACCAGCTGTCGTGGAATCTTGTTGGCTTGGCCAAGCTGTACAAGGCCACCGGCAAGGCCGATTACAAGCTGGCCATCGACAACCTGTGGAACAACATCCGCGAGCAGCACCTGACCCTGGGCGGCGGCCCGTGGGGCGGCGTCGCCCATCGCTCGCGCGAGGTGTTCAACGCACCGCGCACCTTCTTCCCGCAGGCCTATGTGGAAACCTGCTCGGTGCTGGCATGGATGCAGCTCAACCGCGAGCTGCTGGCCATCAGCGGCCACGCGCGTTACGCAGACGAGCTGGAACGCACCGCCTACAACGACCTGCTGGCGGCGATGGCGCCGAACGGTGAGGACTGGTGTTACTACACCTTCCCCAACGGCAAGCGCGTGCACACGACGTACTGGCGCTGCTGCAAGTCCTCCGGCGCGATGGCGGTGGAAGAGCTGCCGCAGATTGCCTATGGCGTTGCCGCCGATGGTGGCCTGCGGGTGAACCTGTACGGCGCCGGTGAAGCCACGCTTCATCACGCGGAAGCCGGCAAGGTGGTGCTGCAGCAGCAGACCCGCTATCCATTCAATGGCGATATCAGCCTGCGGGTGACGCCCGAGCACAGTGCCAGCTTCGGCATCGGCCTGCGCATCCCAGCCTGGGCCGAGGACGCCCGCATCCAGGTCAATGGCATCAACGTGCCGGTGCAGGTTGGCACGGATGGTTACGTGCAGCTGCAGCGCCAGTGGCAGGCCGGCGATCTGGTCAGCGTGAAGCTGCCGATGCAGCCGCAGCTGCACCGCGCCGCCAACATCAACGTGCAGGAATCGCGTGCACCGGACGGCTCGCCGGTAGCGCAGGAAGTGCTGCGCTGGGAGTACGTCGGCTTGAGCTACGGCCCGCTGGTCTATGCAACCACGCTGATCGATGGCTTCAAGACCGATGAAACGGTGAAGCTGCCGGAAGGGGATCCCTCGCGCTGGCTGCAGGTAGGCCAGGACGAAGGTGAAGGCGCGCCGGTGACGATGCAGCTGGAATGCCGCGCGCCGCTGGTGTTCGAGCCCTATTACCGCTGTGGTGGCCGCGAACACGACGTCTGGCGCCTGAGCTGGCTGTCACTGGCCCCGCACTAAGCCTGTCACCGCTGCCTGTCACCAGAAACTGTGAAGGCAGCGGTGGTTTTGAAGGCGATGACACCGCGATACCTGCTTTTTGTCCTCGCTGAAAATACCCGCACGATATGTTTCTTCCCATCCACCGGGAGGAAACTGCAATCAAGGATTCGAGTGCAGCCAATGTCAGCAAGCAACAACCCATCTCCGTTCGACATCGCCCAGCGCGATGGTGCCCGTGGCCCGCTCAGCGGCGTGCGCGTGCTGGACCTGAGCGCCTATATCGCCGGGCCTTACGGCTGCACCCTGCTGGCCGACCAGGGCGCGGAAGTGATCAAGGTGGAACCGCCGGTTGGCGACAACCTGCGCAAATACCCGTCCACGCTGGAGGCCGAGAGCCGCGCCTTCCTCGGCGTGAACCGCTCCAAGCGCGGCGTGGTGCTGGACCTGAAGGAAGCCGACCAGCGTGCGGTGCTGATGCGCCTGGTGCGCGAGGCCGACGTGCTGGTGCACAACTTCCGCCCCAGCGTGCCGGCCCGCCTGGGCATCGATTTCGACAGCCTGAACAAGATCAACCCGCGCCTGGTGTATTGCGCGGTCACCGGTTACGGCGAGGACGGTCCGCTCAAGGACAAGGCCGGCTACGACCAGGTGCTGCAGACCATGACCGGCATGTGCGCGATGCAGGGCAAGCCCGGTGGCGCGCCGGAAATCCTGTACGGCTCGGTGGTCGACTACTACGCCGCTGCGCTGGTGGCTGCCGGTGTGTCTTCGGCATTGTTCGAGCGCGAACGCAGTGGCGAAGGCCAGTACGTGGGCGTGTCGCTGCTGCGCAGCGCGCTGACCATGCAGTCGGCACGGATGATCTGGGCCGAAGGCGAGCCCGAAGGCGTGGGCCGCGACATGCGTTCGGGCGGTGTCACCGGCATCCACCCGACCGCGCAGGGCCATCTGTACATCTCGGCCAATACGCCGCGCTTCTGGCAGGCGTTGTGCGACAAGATCGGCCTGCCGGCAATGGGCAGCGATCCGCGCTACGACACCGTGCGCAAGCGCGCCGAGCATTCCGACGAACTGCTGGCCAAGCTGCATGCGGCACTGGCTGCACGCAGTGCGCTGGAATGGGAAGCGCTGTTCGGCGAAGAAGTGCCGTGCGCGGCCGCGCGCAAGGTCGAGGACATGTTCGAGCACCCGCAGGTGCTGGCCGAAGAAATGATCACCACCCTGCAGCACCCTTTGCTGGGCAGCTACCGCGGCATCACCCGCCCCATAGTGTTTGGTCGCACCCCCGGCCCGCAGCCATTCGCCGCGCCGACCTTCGACCAGGACACTGCCGCTGTCATCGCCGCCGTCGATGATGGCGACACCCCCGCCTGATCCGGAGCACCTCATGAGCACTGCATCCAAGCTCGCGCAGCTGCGCGAACTGTCCGTCGTCGTCGCCGATACCGGCGATTACGATGCCATCAAGCGCCTGCGTCCGGTCGACTGCACCACCAACCCGACGCTGGTGAAGAAAGCCCTCGACCTGCCGGTCTATGCCGGTCTGATCGAGCGCGAGCTGCAGTGGGGCCGTGCCCAATCCGGTGACAAGCAGGCCATCGCCAATGCCGTGGTCGATCGCCTGACGGTCGGCGTCGGCACCATGCTGGCCGAGCTGGTGCCAGGCCGCGTGTCCACCGAAGTGGATGCCGACCAGGCGCACAACACCGAGGCCACGATTGCCAAGGCGCGCGAGTTCATCGCCATGTACGAAGCGGCCGGCGTTCCGCGCAGCAAGGTGCTGATCAAGATCGCCGCGACCTGGGCCGGCGTCGAAGCCGCACGTGTGCTGCAGGCCGAAGGCATCGACTGCAACCTGACCCTGATCTTCAACCCGACCCAGGCCCTGGCCTGCTCGGAAGCCGGTTCGTTCCTGATCTCGCCGTTTGTCGGCCGCATCCTCGACTGGTACGTGGCCAACGGCCAGACCCCGGCCAACATCGACGAAGACCCGGGCGTGGTGTTCGTGCGCGGTGTGTTCGCCGAGTTCAAGCGTCGCGGTTCCAGCACGGTGGTGATGGGTGCGTCGTTCCGTTCGACTGCGCAGATCGAAGCGCTGGCTGGCTGTGATCGCCTGACGATCTCGCCGGACCTGCTGGAGAAGCTGGATGCTGACTTCGGCGAGCTGCCGCGCAAGCTGGTGGCCGGTGCTGCCGAAGCGGTGAACGTCGCTGCGATCGATGAAGCGAAGTTCGATGCGGATATGGCGGCCGATCCGATGGCCACCGAGAAGCTAGCTACCGGTATTGAGGCGTTTGCGAAGGATCTGCAGACTTTGCGTCAGCGGATTGCGGATGAGTTGGGCGGCTGACAGCCAAAGCAATGCCCGATTACTCCCTTCTCCCGCCGGGAGAAGGTGCCCGAAGGGCGGATGAGGGTAAGAGCGAAGCCTGGAGATAATTGGCTCCAGGCGGCTTCGCCCCCTACCCTCACCCCAACCCCTCTCCCGCAGGGAGAGGGGCTTTCAACAGCTTTTCGACACCCGGCTCCCTCTCCCTCGTGCCGGGGTCACCGCAGCCGGCCCCCTGTGCCTGGTTGCGGCTTTTCTACCTCAGCGCGAAATCATCTCGATGAAACGCGCTACCCGTGTGTACGGCGGCCGCAGCAGGTCACTGCCGGCCCGGCGGGTCTGCCACAACACCGGCAAGCGCTTGCTCATCGCATCGAAGCCGGCCTTGCCGTGGTACGCGCCCATGCCGCTTGCACCAACGCCACCAAACGGCAATCCGTTGATCGCGAAATGCAGCAAGGTGTCGTTGACGGTGACACCGCCGGCAATGGTCTGGCCGACGATCTTCTCCACCGTCGCCTTGTCATGGCTGAAGGGATACAGGGCCAAGGGCCGGTCGCGGCCATTGATGGTGGCGATGGCCTCGTCCAGTGAACGATAGCTGCGGATCGGCAGGATCGGCCCGAAGATTTCATCCTGCATCACCGTCGCGTCATCGCCCGGTTGCAGGATCAAGGTCGGTGGGAACAGCCGCTCGCGGCGCGAGCGTTCGGCATCGATATCAGCCAGCGGCAATACCTGCAGGCCACGCGCGCGCGCGTCATCCACATAGCCCTGCAGACGCTGGTACTGGCCCTCGTTGATGATGCGGCTGTAATCGGCAGCATCACTGAAGTCGCCGTAACGCAGCCGCACCTGCGCACGCAGCGCGGCAACCAAGGCATCAACCCGTGCTTCGTCGATCAACACATAATCCGGTGCGATGCAGGTCTGGCCGGCATTGAACCACTTGCCGGTGGCCAAGCGTGCTGCTGCGCCTTCCACCGGATAGTCCGCTGCCACCAGCGCTGGTGATTTACCGCCAAGCTCCAGCGTCAGCGGCGTCAAATGCTGCGCGGCGGCCGCCATCACCTTGCGGCCAATCGCGGTGGAGCCGGTGAATACCAGATGGTCGAACGGCAGGCCCGAGAACGCAGAGGCCACGCTGGCATCGCCCTGCACCACCGCCACCCGATCAGCGGGAAATACCTCGGCCAACAAAGACTGCAGGAACGCTGAGCTGTTCGGTGTGTGCTCGGACGGCTTGAGCATCACGTGGTTACCAGCAGCAATCGCCGTTGCCAATGGCACCAGCGCCAGATTGACCGGGTAGTTCCACGGCGAGATCACCCCGACCACGCCCACCGGCACCGGTCGCACCTGCGCCCGCGCCGGCCAGAAGCGCCAGCCCACGCCAATCCGCTCCGGCTTCATCCAGCCACGCAGGTGCGAGAGCAGGTGATCGATCTCGCCAGTGACGGTCATGCCGTCGGCGATCACCGATTCGTGTTTGGAGCGATGTCCGAAGTCGGCAGCAATCGCTTCGGTCATTTCCGGAATGCGCGTCTTGAATGCGGCGCGCAGGCGGCGCAGGTCATCGCGGCGCTGCGCGTACTCCGGCTTGTGCAGCTGCCAGGCGCCACGCAGCTGCGTCAGCCGCTGCTGCAACGTGTTTGAACCATCGGTCTGTGGATCCATGGTGCCTCCCCAAGATCAGCGGCCACTGTAAACCTGTGTGCGTTGAGGAGTGAAGGCTTGTGTGCGGGGCGGGCGTGATGTGCTGCGCAAAGTCGCGAGCGAAGGCGGTGGAGCTACCCCTCCCCAACCCTCCCCTGCGCGTTGCGCAAGGGAGGGAGCAGAACGCGTGACCTGTCAGCCCCCCGTGCATGCCGTTTTTGCCCCCTCTCTTTGCCGTAGGCAAGGGGAGGGCTGGGGAGGGGTGCTCTCCGCGCACAAAAAAGGCCGCCCCCTTGCGGAGGCGGCCCTTGCACTACGCATTGCTCAAGCAATCAGTGCGAAGAAGCCTTGCTCGCACCAATACCGGTCTCGGCACGGACTTCCTGTGCCGGGTAGGCGGCACGCTCGGCCTGGGCGTTCTTGCTCTTGTCGGTGATCGAGAAGAACCAGATGCTGACGAAGGCAATCGTCATCGAGAACAGCGCCGGGCTGGTGTACGGGAACGGCGCGCTGCCGGCCGCATTGCCCAGCGTGTCCACCCATACCGATGGCGACAGCAAGGTCAGGATCAGCGACGAGGCCAGGCCCAACGAACCACCAATCACCGCACCGCGGGTGGTGCAGTCCTTCCACAGCAGCGACAGGATCAGCACCGGGAAGTTGGCCGAAGCGGCGATGGCGAAGGCCAGCGACACCATGAAGGCCACGTTCTGCTTCTCGAACACGATACCCAGCAGCACTGCGATCACGCCCAATGCCAAGGTGGTGACGCGCGAGACACGCAGCTCCGAGCCCGGTGCCGGGTTGCCCTTCTTGAACACGGTGGCATACAGGTCATGCGACACCGCCGATGCACCGGACAGCGTCAGGCCTGCGACCACGGCCAGGATGGTGGCGAACGCAACGGCCGAGATGAAGCCCATGAACATATTGCCGCCGACGGCCTTGCCGACCAGCACGGCTGCCATGTTCGGGCCGCCCTGGATGGTGCCGGTGACCGGGTCCGCATACTCCGGGTTGGTCAGCACCAGTGCGATCGCACCGAAGCCGATGATGAAGATCAGGATGTAGAAGTAGCCGATCCAGGTGGTTGCCCATAGCACCGACTTGCGTGCCTGCTTTGCATCGGGAACGGTGAAGAAGCGCATCAGGATGTGCGGCAGGCCGGCAGTACCGAACATCAGTGCCATGCCGAACGAGATTGCCGAGATCGGATCCTTGACGAAGCCACCAGGCCCCATTATCGCCAGGCCGGTACTGGCCGCTTCCTCCGCACTCTTGCCGCCGTTGGCTGCGATCTGGGTCTTGACCCGCACCGCTTCGGTGAACAATGCCTCGAAGCTGAAGTTGAAGTGCCACATCACCATCACGGCCATGAAGGTCACGCCGGACAGCAGCAGGCAGGCCTTGATGATCTGCACCCAGGTGGTGGCAGTCATGCCGCCGAACAACACGTAGACCATCATCAGCACGCCGACCAGCGCCACTGCGATCCAGTAGTCCAGGCCGAACAGCAGCTTGATCAACGCACCGGCGCCGACCATCTGTGCAATCAGGTAGAACAGCACCACGACCAGCGTGCCCGATGCCGCGAACATGCGGATGGGCTTGGCCTGGAAACGGTAGCCGGCGACGTCGGCAAAGGTGAAGCGGCCGAGGTTGCGCAGGCGTTCTGCCATCAGGAAGGTCAGGATCGGCCAACCGACGAGGAAGCCCAATGCGTAGATCAGGCCGTCGTAACCATTGGTCATCACCGCAGCGGTGATGCCGAGGAAGGACGCCGCCGACATGTAGTCACCAGCGATGGCCAGGCCGTTCTGGAAACCGGTGATGCCGCCACCGGCGGTGTAGAAGTCGGACGCCGACTTGGTGCGGCCTGCGGCCCACTTGGTGATGCCAAGCGTGAACACCACGAAGGTCGCGAACATGATGATCGCGGTCCAGTTGGTCGGCTGGCGCACGGTCTGGCCGATATCGCCACCGGCAGCCATGGCCGCACCGCTGGCGATCAGCAGACCGAGCAACGCGCCCGATCGGAGGACGGAGTGGTTCATTGTGCTTCCTCCACGATCTCTTCGGTCAACTTGTCGAATTCCTTGTTGGCACGACGCACGTAGAAGCCAGTGATGACGATGGTGAACACCATCAAGCCCAAGGCGATCGGAATGCCGACCGTGGTGATCTTGCCGGCACCTATCGGCGTGGCCAGGAAGGCCTTGTCGAAGGCAATCAGGCCGATATAGCCGTAATACCCCAGCAGCATCAGGATGGTCAGGAACCAACCCAGCTTGTTGCGCGAGCTGCGCAACCGTTGGTATTTCGGGTTGGAGGCGATCCGCTCTACACGGGGATCGACGGAAGCATTCATCGGAATTCTCCAGGCGTTGGGAATACGAACGCCATGGCATGCGGAGATGCCTTGACGGTCACATGAGTGCTCCCCGTGGGGGTAGGGAGATGAGGCGTACTACATTTTCAGGCGCGGTACCGGCGGCACTGCACCGCCGGCACCGGATGGGTCAGAAGCTGTACTTGGTGGTGAACTGCAGGCGGCTGATATCGCCCTTCTTGCCGTTCTCGATCTCGCGCACGCCGTACATCAACTCGGCACCGACATCGACCTTGGGCATCGGCGTGTAGAAGATGTTGCCGCGGATCGACTGCACGCTCTTGGTGACCAGGTCACCGGTGATGGACGCGTTGTTGTCGTAGTCGCTGCGTGCGTAGATCAGGTTGGTGCGCAGCTTCGGGCTGAAGGCATGGCGCCAGCCGACATAGCCGGCAACCACGCCGGTCGGATCGATCTCGTCGCGGATCGCGTCATAGCCGCTGTCGGCGGTGATGCCCAGGCCGATGTAGCGCGAAATGCCTTCGCCACCGGTCAGCTGGTAATGCAGGGTATCGGCATCACCCATCAGCCACTTGCCGCCGAGGGTAACGCCGCCGGCCACCTTGCTGGCATCGGCACCGGTGGTCTGGTTGTCGAGCTTGAGCTGACGCACCAGGCCGGCGACGCCGAAGGTGCCCCAGTCGCCCTTCCAGCCGTAACGCACGGTCAGGTCGGGCATCGAGCCACGGTCGGAGTTGGCAACCGCCGGCACGTTCCACTTGTTGGTGACCGGGTTGAAGGTGCCGGTAAGCGTGGTGGTTTCCGGGTTTTCCAGGGCAACACTCAGGCCGCCATTGGTGTAACGGATCTGCGCCTGGCGCACGAACACCACGCCATCGGTGGGACCAACGAAGTCAGCCGCTTCCGGAATCGAGGCCGCGTCCATGAAGTTGGACCAGGTCTGGCCGGCCAACCACTTGTTCCAGTACATGTAGGCGTGGCGCAGGGTGACGCCGTAGGTGTTGGTCGCGGTCTGGTTGCCCAGCGAGTTGCCGAAGAAATCCATCTCGACCATCGCGCCGGCCTTGTCGCCGTTCTCGGCGACATGGTCCACGCCCAGGTTGAAGCGCGAGAACTTGGCGTGGGCGTTGTAGTCCACGTCCGAGGCCTTGCCCGAACCACCGGCGCCATGCACCGGCGTCTGGCCCGGCAGATACAGCGCGCGGCCGGTGGCATCGTCGGCCAGCTGGCCGTCGCCGGTACGGGTGGCGAGGAAATCGGCCTTGATGAAGCCACCGACCTTGAAGGTGGTGCCCGCCGCGGCGCCCGGGGTGATGCTGGTCAGCTGAATTGGCTGCTTGCCTGCCGGCACCGCCGGTGCAGCAGCACGCTCGGCCTGTGCAGTGCGCACCTGCACCACTTCACTCTGGGTCTGGGCAATCGCGCCCTGCTGTTGCTGCTGGGTGGACAGCAGCAGCTGCACTTGGCGCTCCAGATCAGCGACGCGCGCTTCCAGTGCCTTCTCTTTTGCGGTCTCGGCGAAGGCCATGCCCGGCGCGACCAGCGCGACGAACAGGGCAGCGGCAAGTGGCCGGCGGGCCGTTTTCAGGATGTTTCGATTCATTGGGGCTGCCTCTCTCCAGGCTGGCGAACGGTCCGCGCCGGTTGCACGGTCGGAGCCAGCGTGCGCGGCGATGGCAGCGGCCGGCTATTCGCCATTAGTCGTAAGCAGACGTCTGTTCGACCATCGTCTAACAGAAGATGCAGCGCGAGGTGGGGTGGATGCGGCACACTTGGGGTGTCCCGGCCCTGTCCCACGACAGGGCTCATTCATTGGTTACAAGTGCAAAGGTGAGGGTTGCCATGACTGATGTATATCCCGTTGATTCCGCGTTCGCCGAGAAGGCACGGATCGACAAGAACACGTACCAGCAGCTGTACCGCGAATCGGTCGAAAACCCCGATGCGTTCTGGGCCAAGGCTGCAGAACGTCTGGACTGGTACAAGAAGCCGACCAAGATCAAGAACGTCAGCTACCAGCTCGACGATTTCCGCATCAAGTGGTTCGAAGACGGCGAACTCAACGTCAGCGTCAACTGCCTTGACCGGCAGCTGGCCACGCGCGGTGACAAGACCGCCATCCTGTTCGAGGCCGATGGCCCGGACAGCCCGGCGCAGAAGGTCACCTACCGCGAACTGCACCAGCGCGTCTGCCGCCTGGGCAATGCACTGCGCAACCTCGGCATCAAGAAGGGTGACCGCGTCACCATCTACCTGCCGATGATCGTCGATGCCGCGGTGGCGATGCTGGCCTGCGCCCGTGTCGGTGCGATCCACTCGGTGGTGTTCGGTGGCTTTGCCGCCAACTCCATCGCCGACCGCGTCGGCGACTGCGCCAGCAAGCTGATCATCACCGCCGACGAAGGCCTGCGTGGTGGCAAGAAGGTGCCGTTGAAGGCCAACGTCGATGCCGCATTGAAGCTGCCCGGCACCAATACCGTGGAAACGGTGCTGGTCGTACGCCACACCGGTGGTGCGGTCGACATGCAGGCGCCGCGCGACCGCTGGTTCCACGATGTGGTGGACACCCAATCCGCCGAGTGCGAACCCGAGCGCATGAACGCCGAAGATCCACTGTTCATCCTCTATACCTCCGGCTCCACCGGCAAGCCCAAGGGCGTGCTGCACACCACCGGCGGTTACCTGCTGTACGCGGCCTACACCCATGAAGCGGTGTTCGACCTGCGCGAGGACGACATCTACTGGTGCACCGCCGACGTCGGCTGGGTCACCGGCCACAGCTACATCGTCTACGGCCCGCTGGCCAACGGCGCCACCTCGGTGATGTTCGAAGGCGTGCCGAACTACCCGAACACCTCGCGCTTCTGGGAAGTGATCGACAAGCACCAGGTCACCATCTTCTACACCGCGCCCACCGCCATCCGTGCGCTGATGCGCGATGGCGAGGAGCCGGTGAAGCGCACCTCACGCAAGAGCCTGCGCCTGCTCGGCAGCGTCGGTGAGCCGATCAATCCGGAAGCCTGGCGCTGGTATTACGATGTGGTCGGCGATGCACGCTGCCCGATCGTGGATACCTGGTGGCAGACCGAAACCGGCGGCATCCTGATTTCGCCGCTGCCGGGTGCAACCGACCTCAAGCCTGGCTCGGCAACGCTGCCGTTCTTCGGCGTGCAGCCGGCGCTGGTCAGTGCCGACGGCGAGCCGCTGGAAGGCGCCACCGAAGGCAACCTGATCATCCGCGATTCCTGGCCGGGCCAGATGCGTACCGTCTACGGTGACCACCAGCGTTTCATCGACACCTATTTCCGCACCTACCCGGGCAGCTACTTCACCGGTGACGGTTGCCGTCGCGATGAAGACGGCTATTACTGGATCACCGGTCGCGTCGATGACGTGATGAACGTGTCCGGTCACCGCATCGGCACGGCCGAGGTGGAAAGCGCGCTGGTCTCGCACCCGAAGGTGGCCGAAGCGGCCGTGGTCGGCTTCCCGCACGACATCAAGGGCCAGGGCATCTATGCCTATGTCACCCTGATTGCCGGCGAAGCGCAGACCGACGAGCTGCTCAAGGAACTGATCACCTGGGTGCGCAAGGAAATCGGCCCGATCGCGGCGCCGGATCACCTGCAGTGGGCACCGGGCCTGCCCAAGACCCGCTCGGGCAAGATCATGCGCCGCATCCTGCGCAAGATCGCCGAGAACGCCCCGGACCAGCTCGGCGATACCTCCACACTGGCCGATCCGTCGGTGGTGGCGTCGCTGGTGGAAGAGCGCAAGGTTCGCTAAGCGGTAACTGCCCGGGGCACCACGGTGCCCCGGCTGTCGGTCCATGTGGAGGGCGTGGATCAGCGTCGCAGCCGGTATCCTGTTTCACCGGAAGGGCGTCACGCCCCTTACTTCAGCATTGGATCGCATATGCCTACCCTCCTCATTGCCGATGACCATCCGCTGTTCCGCGAAGCCCTCAAGGGCGCGGTGCAACGCGTCATCCCCGGCGTGCAGCTGATGGAGGCCGACAGCGTCGAAGCACTGTACGCACTGGCCGAACAACACCCCGATGCCGACCTTGTGCTGATGGACCTCAACATGCCCGGCGCACAAGGCTTCAATGCGCTGGTGCACCTGCGTTCGCTGCATCCGCAGCTGCCCATCGTGGTGGTCTCCGCACGCGAAGAAGCCACCGTGATGCGACGCGCACTGGACCATGGCGCATTCGGCTTCATTCCAAAATCCGCCGATTCGGACACCATCGGCCATGCGCTGGGCACCATCCTCGATGGCGAGCGTTGGGCACCGGCGGAGGCGCACAACGTGCCGCCGACCCCGAATGAAGAACGCGAAGTCGGCCAGCGCCTGCGCGAACTGACCCCGCAACAGTTCCGCGTGCTGCAGATGCTCGGCGTGGGCCGGCTGAACAAGCAGATCGCCTATGACCTGGGCGTTTCCGAGGCCACCATCAAGGCCCACGTCACCGCCATCCTGCGCAAGCTCGGCGTCACCAACCGCACCCAGGCGGTGCTGATGGCCGGCAAGCTGGCGATCGACGACGACGCCATCGTACTGCCGCCGGAAGAAGATTGAGTTGCTGCCGGCGCTTGCCTGCGGCTGAGCGCTGAAAACCACCCTTGCACAGCCATCCCCTGCGCGTTGCGCAAGCGAGGGAGCTCCAGCCCCTCCCCTTTGGCGCAGCCAAGGGGGAGGTTGGGAGGGAGTGACTTTGGTTGTGGCTTCTACGCGTTGTCTGGCTTGCCCGCGAACAGCACCCCTCCCCAACCCTCCCCTGCGCGTTGCGCAAGGGAGGGAGCTGCAGCCCCTCCCCTTTGGCGCAGCCAAGGGGGAGGTTGGGAGGGGGTGGCTTTGGCTGTTGCTTCTGCGCGTTGTCTGGCTTGCCCGCTAAAAGCACCCCTCCCCAACCCTCCCCTGCGCGCTGCGCAAGCGAGGGAGCTCCAGCCCCTCCCCTTTGGCGCAGCCAAGGGGGAGGTTGGGAGGGGGTAGCTTTGGTTGTTGCTTCTACGCGTTGTCTGGCTTGCCCGCGAACAGCACCCCTCCCCAGCCCTCCCCTGCGCGTTGCGCAAGGGAGGGAGCCTGGCCCCTCCCCTTTGGCGCAGCCAAGGGGGAGGTTGGGAGGGGGTGGCTTTGGCTGTTGCTTCTGCGTGTTGTCGGGCTTGCCTGCGAACAGCCCTCTCCCCAACCTTCCCCTGCGCGTTGCGCAAGGGGGGGAGCTGCAGCTCATGCCGAGCGCTGCAGCACCGGCTCCGCTGCCGTCGCCGCATCGACCACGAACACTTCCGCCGCTGCGGCCAGCTCCTGCGTCTGCTCGCGCATTGCCTGCGCCGCCTGCGATGAGGCGCGTGCGACCTCGCCACTCTGGCGGGTGCCTTCACCGATACGCCGCAGCAGGCGCTCCACATCATCCACCGCGCTGACCTGCCGCGCCGAGCCTGCATCGATCCGTTCCAGCGCGCTGGCCACCTGCGCCACCCGACCACCAATGTCCTGCATCGCCGCACCGCTGCTGTCAGCCAGCCGCGCGCCTTCCTCCACCTGCCGCAGCGATGCGTCGATCAAGCCGCGGATCTGCTTGGACGCCTCCGCCGAGCGCTGCGCCAGCTGGCGCACCTCGTTGGCCACCACCGCGAAGCCACGTCCGTGGCTGCCGGCCCGCGCGGCCTCGACCGCAGCGTTCAGTGCCAGCAGATTGGTCTGGAACGACAGGCTGTCGACAGTGGCAACGATCTCGCGGATGTGCCGTGAGGACGCCCGCAGCTGGTCCATGCCAGTGATCGCGGCCGCCGTGGCCTGGCGCCCGCGTTCGGCCGCATCGCTGGCCTGCGCCGACACCAGCGCACTCTCGCGCGCACTGCCGGCATTCTCGCGCGCCTCACCGGCCACCGAGCGCACCCGCTGCAACGCCTCCTGCACGTCACCCACCTGCTGTTCCACGCGCCCGGACAGATCGGCGGTTCCACTGGCCATGTCGCCCACCGCCGACTGCACGCTGCCCGCCGATTGCTGTATGCGGGCGACGATGCCGCCAACCTGCTGCATGGCCTCCTCCAGCCCTTGCCGCAGGCGTGCGTAGATGCCCTGGCCGTCGCCGCGCATGCGCGCACTCAGGTCACCGTGGGCGAAGTGGCCGATCACCCGCGTCGCATCCCCCACCTGCGCCTGCACGCTGTCCAGCAGGGAGTTGATGCGCTCGCCCAGCTGCAGCACGAAGCCCTGCTTGTCGGCCAGCACGATGCGTCCCTGCAGGTCACCGGCGGTCGCCGCCGCGACCACCGCGGCCACTTCGTTGACGATCACCCGCTCAAGCCGCCGGTCCTGCCATTCCATCACCAGGCCAAGTACCCGATCAGCTTCCAGCACCGGGCTGGCCCGCAGCAGGAAGCCGCTGTTGCCCAGCTCCACCTCCGCGTCCATTGCCACGCTCTGCTCGAAGGCGGCCCGCATGAGTGCGGCAACTGCCGGCCCGAGTTCGGCCGCCTCGCTGTCCACCTCGGCCGCCCCTTCGATCCCGGCCTGGGCGAAGGCCTGCTGCAACGCCGGATTGGCATAGACCACGCGGCCTGCGGCATCGGTCACCAGCACCGCAGCGCTGGCCACGTCCAATGCCTGCCGTACCCGCTGGTTGGCGCCCGCCGCCAGGCGTTCGCCGGCAATGCGCTCGCGCAGGCTGGACTGCATCTGCATCAGCGCCGCCGCCAACCGACCAATCTCGTCATGCGCGTTGCGCACCACCAACTGGCCGTCCAGATCATCGTCGGCAATGGCGCGGGCGAACGCCGCTGCGTCGGCCAGCGGCCGTTCCACCGCTCGCAACAGCAACAGCAGCAGACTGACCAACAACAAGCCCACCACCAAAACGGTGGCAGCGAAGGCGGCATCCATCCAACGTCGCGCTGCGGCCTGTTCGTCGCGTTGCTTGGCCAGGCTGGCGCGCTGTGCCTGCTGCAAGCGGGTCAGCACCGGCAAGGCCTTGGCGGCAAGGTCGTCCATCGCCTGGGTCTCGCTGTCGGCCCCGTAGCGCGCCGCTGCATAGGACAGGAATGCCTCCTGGTAGCGCTGCATCGCATCGCGCACCTGCTGCTTGCTGCCGTCCGGCATGCGCGCCGCCTGCAGCAGCAGCTCGAAGGGCATCACCTGCGCACTCAGTTCATCCGCGTACTTCTGCTCACGGCGCAGGATGAAGTCCTTCTCGTAGCGGCGCATGGTCAGCATCGACACCTGCAACGCCGCATCGGGATGTTCGCCGATCAGGTTCTCCACTTCGTGCACGGCATTGCGCAGCTGGCCCTGCATGCCGCTGTCGGCATCGTGGCCAAGTTCGGTGATGCGCTGATCCAGTGCCTGACCGGACTGGACATATTCAAGCAGCGGCGCGCGCAATGCCTGCTCCCAAGCCGCGCCCGTCCTGTCCGTGGCCAACAGCGCCTGCAGGCGGCCATTGGCGGCCACAAACGCCTGCCCGGCGGCGGCCGAGAACGACATGGCATACTCGGCCTGGGCGCGGCGCGCCTCGGCAAACGCAGCCACCAGTGCCTCCAGCTGCGCCGCATCCTGCTGGTAACTCTGCAGCCGCTGGTCGGCACCGCGCATGCCAACACTGAGCCAGGCATAGGCCGAGCCGATGACGAGCAGGCCGACCACCAGCGCCAGCAGGCTCAGACGCAGTTTCTGGGCGATACCAAAGGGGAACTTCATGCCGCACTCCGGGCGTAGAGATGCCTCGAAATCGGCCGCATATCAGGTTTCTTGAGTGCTGATTTGCAGGGAATTACCGCGCTGCGTCAGCCGTGCGCGCGTATCAGGCCACGTATCCATGACAGTGATATTTCAGTTCCGCAGTCAGGCCGGCATCCCGGGGCTGTCCGTTCAGATTCGGAGCCCATGCTAGAATCCGCGCTCCCTTGGGGAGTAGCCTGCTTCCAGCATTGGAAGCGCCCACATCAACACACTCGGCCAGTGCGCCGTGGTGTGGGCAGCCAGACCCGGTTGGCGAGACCAGCGGCATGCGTGCGCAACTACGGTTGGGCGCGACGCATGCCGTTTGCGTCCGCCCGACCCGGTAGTCCAGATGTCTCCCATTTCCATTGTTCTGATCGGTTTCGCCATGTCCACCGACGCCTTCGCCGCGGCGGTCGGCAAGGGCGCAGCCATGCGCAAGCCGCGCCTGATTGATGCACTGCGCGCAGGCTTGATCTTCGGCGTCATCGAGGCAATCACGCCGATCATCGGCTGGTTGCTCGGCCGCGCCGCCTCGCAGTACGTGCAGGCCTTCGATCACTGGATCGCGTTCGGCCTGCTCGGGGTACTCGGCGCGCACATGATCATCGCCGGCCTGAAGCCTGGTGATGAAACCGAAGGCGACGGTGATGACGACGCAGGCGAGCAGCACAAGAGTTTCTGGACGCTTGCCGTGACCGGCTTCGCCACCAGCATCGATGCGATGGCGATTGGCGTCGGCCTGGCCTTCCTTGACGTGCATATCGGCGTGGTCGCGCTGGTGATCGGCCTGTGCACGATGATCATGGTGACCATCGGCATCATGCTGGGCCGCGCCCTGGGTGCCGTGGTTGGCAAGCGTGCAGAAATCGTTGGCGGCGTGATCCTGATCATCATCGGCTGCGCGATCCTGTACGAGCATCTGACGGCTGCGGCTGCAGCTGTGGGAGCGGCATGAGCAGCGAAGCCAGCGCACCACCTGTAGAGCGCAGCCATGCTGCGCTGGGGCATTGCCGGTAGAGCTTCTGCCGAGCATGGCTCGGCACTACCGCGGTTGCTCCCTCCCTTTCGCGTAGCGAAAGGGGGTGAAGAAGGCCTGCTTGCGCGCCACTGGCGCGCGGCCTGATGAACGACCGAAGGCTGCGCCTTCGGGCCGGGCGGGTTGGGGAGCGGTTGGCTTTTCGCTGGTAAAGCTCCTTGCCGAGCATGGCTCGGCACTACAGTGCTGGCTGCTAGCGTCGGCGCGGGTCGTTCAATGCGGTCAGGAACGCACGCAGCGAGGCCGGCTTCACCGGCTTGGTCAACACGCGGTAGCCGCGTTCGCGGGCCATGCGCTTCAACTCATCGCGGCCATCGGCGGTCAGCAATGCGCCGGGCAAAGGACGGCGCGCGGCTTCGCGCAGGGCGAGCAGGGTGTCCAGGCCATCGAGCCGATCGTGCAAGTGGTAGTCCACCAGCATCACATCGGGCTGTTCGCTCAGTTTCTCCAGCGCCATGTCCACCGTGCTGGCGGCGATGACCTCCACCTTCCAGCGGCCGAGCAAGGCGCGCATGCCGTCGAGGATTTCCTGGTCGTTGTCCACGCACAGCACGCGCAGGCCGGCCAGCGAGTCATCACCACCAAAAGCGGTCGGCTGACGTGGCGCCGGCAGCGGTACTGCCGGTGTTTCCACCCGCGGCAGGGTGATCGAGAACATGCTGCCGTGGCCGGGTTGGCTGCGCGCGTTCAAACCGTGATCAAGCAGGCGCGAGATGCGTTGGCAGATCGACAAGCCCAGGCCCAGACCCTGCTCGCCCCAGTCGAACGGCTGCTGGTAGCGATGGAACTCATTGAAGATCTGCTGCATGTGATGCTCGGGAATGCCCGGGCCGGTATCCCATACCTGCAGTTCAACCTCGTCGCCACGCACGCGCAGCGCCAGCACGATGCGACCGCTACGCGTGTAACGCAGTGCGTTGGCCATGAAGTTCTGCAGCACGCGACGCAGCAGGCGTCGATCACTGCGCACCCAGGCAGTGCGTGCAAACACATGCAGGCGCAGGCCTCGCCCTGCCGCTACCGGCGTGTACTGTGCAGCGAGCTCGCGTACCAACACGCTGGCATCGAACTCGCTGATGGTCGGGCGCAGCCCGCCCGCATCCAATCGCGACACGTCCAACAGGCCATCCAGCAACTCCTCGGCCGCGCGCAGGGAAGCATCCACACGCTCGGCCAGATGCCGCTGCTCGTCGGTCTCGTGCAGGCTGTCGCGCAGGGCGGACGCAAAAAGCCGCGCTGCATTCAGTGGCTGCAACACGTCATGACTGATCGCGGCGAGGAAGCGCGTCTTGGATTGCTGCGCTGTCTCGGCTGCCTGCGAACGCTCGGCTACGCGCTGCTCCAGGGTTTCGTTGGCTTCCAGCAACGCCTGCTCGGCATTCTTGAAATCCGTGATGTCGTTGTAGCTGGTGACATAGCCGCCACCGGGCAAGGCCTGGCCACGCAGCTCGATCACCTTGCCATCGGCGCCGGTGCGTTCGAACACGTGCGGTGAGCCAGCACGCATATAGCCGATACGGCGATTGATCTGCACTTCGGTGTCACCCGAACCCAGCTCGCCGCGCTCGGCGTTGTAGCGGATCAGGTCGGCGACCGGGCGGCCGACGTAAAGCATGCCGTCCGGGTAACCAAACATCTGCTGGTAGCGCCGGTTCCATGCGGTCAAGCGCATTTCCGGATCAACCACACTGACGCCTGCGCTGATGTTCTCCAGCGTGGTGGAGAGAATTTCGCGGTTGAAGCGCAGCTCCTGCCCCGCCTCATCCAGCACCGCCACCACTTCACCAAGATCCATGCCCGAGCCGCGCAGCAGGCTGGTCAGCAGCAGGCGCGCGGACGCCGCACCGATGGATGCGGCGAGCAGGCGCTCGGTGAACTGCACCCAGACACGGTCGGCGGCAGCGGCGGGTTGGAATTCGCGCTCCAGCAACTGCGCCTGTTCGCCGAACGAGCGCCGCGCACGGTTGTCACCGATGACGCGCGTAGCCAAGGCCAGCAGATCGCGGACCTTGACGTGCGCCGGCCAGTCACCGGCCACCACTGGCCGCTTGGCATAAGGATCCAGGAAGGGTGCCGCGCGCAGGCGCTCGGCGACATCCGGGCGCCAGCGCATCGACACCAGCAACATGGTCACGGTGTTGATCAGCAGCGACCAGAAGGTGCCATGGGTCAGCGGGTCCCAGCCGGTCAGGCCGAACAACTGCTGTGGCCGCAACCAGTCGATGCCGAACGGTCCCTGCGTGAGCAGGCTCGCATCCAGCCAGCCGCCATGGCTCAGCGCCGGCACCAGCAAGGTGTAGGCCCAGACCACAAAGCCGACCAGCATGCCGGTTTCTACGCCGCGGCGGCTGGCGCCACGCCAGTACAGGCCACCTAGCAGGCCCGGTGCGAACTGCGCGACCGCGGCGAAGGCCATCAATCCATAGGCGGCCAGCATGGTGTCGTCGTTGCTGCCGCGGTAATAGCCATACGCGACCAGCGCCAGCAGCACGATCGCCATGCGCCGGATCCACAGCACGCGCGAGGCGACATTGGCGGCCTCGCGGTGGTCGCCACTGCGACGCAGCAGCAGCGGCATGACGAGATCGTTGCTGATCATCGTCGCCAGCGCGATCGAGGACACGATGACCATGCCGGTGGCCGCGGAGAAGCCACCGATGTAAGCAATCAAAGCGAGCGTTGTATTGCCGGCAAGCATCGGCAAGGCCAGTACCAGGGTGTCGTCCGAGGCCAGGCCAGTGCCGAACATCGCCGCGCCGGCCGTGGCGATTGGCACGATCATCAAGGAAATCAGCACCAGGTAAGCGCCGAACATCCAGCGTGCGCTGCGCACATCGCCGGCGTTGCCGCACTCCACCACCGCAACGTGGAACTGCCGGGGCAGGCAGATCAGGGCCAGGAAACTGAGCAGCGTCTGCGAGACGAAGCCCACCGGCGGCATGCCTTCAAACAAGGTGCGTGCCGACTGCACCACCGACTCGCCGCGGTCGGTCAGCCACACATAGGCGAAGACGCCGATCGCGACCATGGCCAGCAGCTTGATCAGCGATTCGACGGCGATGGCCAGCATCATGCCGTAATGGTGCTCGGTGGCATCGACCTGGCGGGTGCCGAACAGGATGGCGAACAAGGCCATCAGCAGCGCGACATACAGCGCCGGATCGGTCAAGAAACCCTTGCCGGCGGCATCCCCGGTCAGCACCTGCAGGCTCATCGCCACGGCCTTGTACTGCAAGGCCAGGTACGGCACCACGCCGATCAGCGCGATCAAAGCAACCAACGCCGCCAACCGCCGCGAGCGTCCAAAGCGCGAGGAAATGAAGTCGGCGATGGAGACCACGTTCTCGCTGCGAGCGATCAGCGCCAGCCGTTCGATGATCCGCCAGCCGAACATCAGCATCAGCAGCGGGCCAAGATAAATAGGCAGGTAGCCGATGCCATAGCGCACCGCCGAGCCGACCGCACCGTAGAAGGTCCAGGACGAGCAATAGACCGCCAGCGCAAGGCTGTAGACCACCGGCCGCAGCCACGGGCGGTCCGGATACAGCGGGCGACGATCACCCCACCACGCCACCCCGAACAGCAGCGCGGCATAGCAGAGTGAGACCAGGAGCAGGATCCAGCTGGAGACCAAGGGTAGTTCCCGTGCGACTTAGCCGGGCCAGTGTAGCCATTCCCTCGATTCCCGGGCATCCAGCGGCCTTGTCAGCTCGGCGGCCGCGCAGAAGAACGCCCCGGCATGACCGGGGCGCCCGGATCAATCACCAGCGATTACTTGGTAATAGCCGGTCATATTGATGCACCAACCCTTGTTATCAAGCCGAGGATGGGTCAAGTCGTCACTGACGTTGGTGAAGTTATTGCCGACGCCAAGCTTGAAGAAGTCGGCACGACTGTCCAGCCAGGCCTCTTCGCCACGTTCCATGCGGTAGTCGCCGGGACGCGAAGCGAGCTTTCCGGCCATCTCCCATCGTTGAGACATTTGCCAGATGCCGTCCAACGACAACACATGCGAGCGCTGATCATCCGAGGCACCACCAACCTGTCCGGGTGATGCCAGCTCGTACAGATAGGTGTACTTGCCAAGTGCGGCCCAGCGGGAGCTGTCGTGCGGACGGTAGGCAAAGCCGGCATTGACCTCGGCCAAGCGGGCACCGTCCTGCGCGCTCAGGCTGTCGGATGTGTCGGAGTAATTGGCACGCAAGGCCAGACGCCAGTCTTCGTTGACCTTGTAGAACAGACGATTGGTGGTGACCCACTGTTCGCGCGCCTCTGCGCCGGTGCCACGCCGACACTCAAGTTTGCTCGACCAGTCGGTCCACTCATCGGCGTTGACCCCGATTGCATGCGAATCGGCATGCCTTCAAATTCGTGCATTGACGATCAACTGAAAAGCATGAGCTAAACCGTCAAACGGTAGCCAGCACCCCGAACTGCGCGGATCGGGAGGGTACAGCCGGTGGCCGACTGCACGCGGTTACGCAAGCGGTGGACCAGCACTTCAATCCGGTGCGGATCAAAGCTCCAGGGCTGGTCGGTAAGGGCGCCAATCAGGCGCTCGCGGGCAACCGTCTCGCCCGGCGATGAGAAGAGCAAAGTGAGAAATGCCCGTTCGGCTTCGGTCAGCGCCAATACCTGCGCATTGGGCCCACGCAGGTCCCAACTATCGGATTCCAGCGCCCAGCAAGGGGCATTGTCGGCACCGCCGGATTCCATCAGCTGCGCCGCTTCGCCGGGCAAGCGCCGGCGCAGGCTATACAGCTTGGCGGCGAGGAATTCCGGCTCCGGCCGGTGCGGCAGGCAGGCATCGGCCCCGGCCCATAGGCCATCGGCAATCAGTTGTGGGGTGTTTGGGTCCACCAGCAGGACAACGCCCAGATCATCACGACGGCGCAGGTGCTCCACCGTCTCGACCATGCCGGCGCGGACCCGGGTGGTATCGATGACCACGATGTCGCAGGGCACGATCACCAGTTCGCGGTACAGCGCCTCGACGCTGTCCAGGGCCTGGATCTGCGCGCCATACGGCAACAGCGGTTGCAACAGTTCCAGGTTGCCGACAATCCAGATACGCAGTGGCGCCAAGGCCGTGGGATTGGCTGCGCCCACAGCCGCATAGTTCAGATCCGATGCCACACACTCTCCCTGTCGGGCGTCAGTAGACAGCCCACCTATTCTCGGGATTTTAGCCTAGCGTAATGTCAGTTATCGCCGAAACGGGGTACACACCGTTTTATGAATGGAATGGGCGGCACTTTCGCGCCGCCCACTCAGTCGCCCTTATTCGGCAGGTACGCCCATTTCCTGCAGCAGAGCGGGCGCCGGATACACCTTGGCCAACAGCCAACGCAGGTACCGCATGTCCACGTGCACCGCACGCTTGTAGCGCGGATCGAACCACCAGCTGGCGCTGACCGATTCCCAGTTGGAATCGAAGTTCAGACCAATCAGCTCGCCCTTGGCATTGAGCACCGGCGAACCGGAGTTGCCACCGGTGGTGTCCAGGTTGGTCAGGAAGTTCACCGTCTGCGTCTTCAACGCCGGATCGGCGGTGCTGCCAAAATCGCCCTTGGCAATTGCCGCCAGCAGCGGCTTGGGCGCATCGAACGGCACCGTGTTGGTGTTCTTCTCGACGATGCCCGCAACCGTGGTCACCGGCGAGTAACTGACCGCATCACGCGGATGCAGTGCCTCGACCTTGCCATAGCTGATGCGCAGGGTGCTGTTGGCATCCGGGTATACCGCCCGGCCCTGGCTTGCACGCCAGGCGAACAAGGCCTGCATGTAGGACGGACGCAGGCGCAGCTGCTCGCCCGCGCGCTCCTTGCTGTCGCGCTCGGCATTGAGCTGTGCCATCACCAGTGCAGAGGCCACCGACACCAGCGGATCGGCTTCGATGAAACCACCCTTGCGTGCGGCTTCGAAGCGCGACAGACGCTGCGCTTCATCGCCGAGCTTTGTCTGTGCGTACAGTTCATCCAGATGCCTGGCCAGCTCGGCCGGGGTGCGACCGAACAGGTTGTCGTAATGCGAGTCGCGCTGTGCATCGGGCAGCTGCTGGTAGCGGGTCAGCAATGCGGTGAGCAATGCCTTCTCAACGGCCGGGTCGTAGCGACGCTGTACCTGCTTGAGCACACCTTCGATCAAGGCCTGGTCGCGCTGCTGATAGCCGGCTTCACGCTCGGCATCGGGCTTGAGCGACTCCACCCGCAGCCGCTCCAACAGCAACGCCGAACGCAGCAGCTGGGTCTGGCTGGACATCAAGGTGATCAGGAACTCGCTGCCACCAACGGCGCTGTCCGCGGCCAGCGACGCAAACAGTGCATCGATATCGGCCTTGTACCTGCCATCGGCGCTGGCCAGCATGGCCTGTTCGTCCTGTGCACGCTGGGTCTTGGCATCGCTGCGCAGCAGGCCTTCCAGTTCACCGGCTGCGCGCTTGCGGTTGTTCTTCAGCGACTGCAGCTGCGAAGCGTAGCGCGTGCGTGCATCGGCATTGCCCTTGCCCTGCGCTTCGATCACGTCGATCAGCTGCTGGAACACTTCCACGCGACGCGGCAGCACGGTATCGATCTGGTTGGCGAACTCGGCGGCGGTGCGCAGGCGATAGGTGGTGCCCGGGTAACCGGCCAGCATCGCGTAATCGCCTTCCTTCGGGCCATCCAGCGACATCTTCAGGTGCGCCGGCGGATGGTAAGGCACGTTGTCCTTGCTGTACGGCGCCGGCTTGCCATCCTTGCCGACGTAGGCACGCAGCAGGGTGAAATCGCCGGTGTGGCGAGGCCACATGAAGTTGTCGATTTCATCGCCGTAGTTGCCGATCGCACGCGGCGGTGCATAGACCAGACGGATGTCGGTCAGCTCCAGCTGGCGGATGCGGTAGAAGTCGCTGCCGTAGTACATGTTGGCCACCGAGCAACGCACGCCGCCTTCGGCCTCGCAGTCGGCGACGATGCGCTTGCGCGCGCTCTCCACCGCGTCGTAATAGCCGCGACCGGTCTTGCCACGTGCGTCCTTGAGCACCTCGTCGGTGACCTTGTCGAAGCCGACCGTCACCAGCACCCGGTAGTCGGGATTGGCAGCGCGCTCGTCATCGCGGCCCTGGGCGATGAAGCCGTCATCGATGAAGTTGTGCTCCTTGCTGGCGTTGTACTGGATGACGCCATAGGCCACGTGGTGATTGGTCAACAACAGGCCCTCGTCGGAGACGAACGAACCGGTACCGCCACCGACACGCACCACCGCACTCAACGGCGGCGCGGTGACGTCCGCCAACTGCTTGGGGTCACCCTTGAAGCCGGCGTCCTTGAGCGTCCTGGCCAGCTCCGGCAGCTGCGTGGGCATCCACATGCCTTCGTTGGCGTGGGCGGCAGCGGCGGTCAGGCTCATGCCCAGCGCCAGCGCGGCGGTAAGCGGTTTACGCGTCATTGGAACTCCAGCGGATTACAGAACAGCCGTGGACAGTAGCGGCCCCCGCTTGGAGCGGCAACCGCCAGCAGTCACGCCGTACCGCCAACGCCTGTTGGAGCGGTGTCAGCCGCGAAGCCGGTGCGGCATGGTTTCGCGGCAGAGCAACGGCTTCGGCGTTGCCAATGCGCCAATGGCTTCGGCGGGAGTGCTGGCTTCGCGGCTGACGCCGCTCCCACAACACTCCGCCTCCTGCTCAGCGCTCCTTGCGCCAGTTCACCGAGCCACGGTTCTCGACCGTGGACGATTCCACTTCGATGTCGAAGCCGCGCCGCAGCAGGTACTTCAAGGTGAGTACCGAACCGCTGCCGATCAGTGACACGCCGTAGCCGATGTAGAGCTTGGGCGTGATGTACTTGCCCACGCCGATCACCGAACCGCCCAGCGCGCGTGACTGGCTGACGCCAGCATCATCGAGGCCGATCTTGGCGCCCACCTGTGCAGCAAGCAGGCCGGTGCCGGCCGACAATGCCGCCGATGCCGCGTTGACCTGCTGTGCCTGGTCGCTGCTGGCCATGCTCAGGCTGCGCCCCAGCACCAGATACGCCAGCGATTCGGATTGCGACATCGCCGGATCCGACCACACGTCGACCTTGGGCTGCTGGGCACGGCCGGTGACATGGATGCCGGCGGTGATGTCACCAATCGAGCGCTGCGCCTTGATGTTGATGCGCGGGTCGGAGACCACGCCGTAGTTCCACAACAGCTGGCCGTCGGTGATGGTCAGGTCCTGGCCGTAGGCCTTGTAGCGGCCACTGACTTCCAGGCCACCGTTGGCGGTCATCTCGCGGCCCGGGCGTGCACGCACCTGCATCCTGCCGGTCAGCGCGCCCTTCAGGCCGAAGCCGCTCATCTTGACCTTGTCGCCGAGGCTGACGGTCAGGTCCATGTCCAGCGGCGAGGACGGGCCTTCTTCCGGGTCGACCGGATCCAGCACCACGATGTCTTCCGACGCCGAGGTACCGCGATCCAGGCGTTCAAGATCCAGATCCGCCTCGGGTACATGCACGCTGCCACGCAGTTCCATCGCGGTGCCGGCCAACGTGAAGTCCAGATCCGGATTGGCCACCACCCGCAGTTCGCTGGTGTTGGCCATCAGCACCTTGTCGCCGTGGATATGCAGCTGCAGGGGCTGTGCATCGCCGAACCAGGACAGGCCGCCATCCACCTGCAGCGTGCCTTCGCCACCGGTCTTGGTGGAGGCGCTGATGCGCGCCGAGCCATCGGGCTGGGCGATGAAGCTGCCCTTGCCTTCGCTCAGGGTCAGGCCCAGCGCCGGGAATTCGCCGGTGAAGTTGCTGAGCTTGGCCTCGCCACCCAGGGTTGGCTGCGAGCGCGTGCCACGCAGGCTGACGTGGCCTTCGATCAGCCCTTGCGGGCGCACCAGGTCAGGCGAGAACAACTCCAGCCAGTACAGCCGCGCGATGTTCATGTACAGCTCGCCGGTGAGTGCCGCATTGGGCTCCCAGCCGGTCTGCACCTTGGCATCGATGAAGCCGTCGCCCTTGAAGCCGACGCCGAGGTAGCCCTTGATGCTGTTGGGCAGCATGTCGACGTTCAACGAGAAATTGTCGTAACGCACCAGCTCGCCACGGGCATTGTCGCCGAGGCGGATGCCGCCTTCGGCCGAGGCTACCTTGAAGCCACCTTCCCAGGCATTGCCACGCGGACGGATGTTGCCATCCAGGGTGAGCTCGCCACGCAGGTACATGCGGCGGCCTTCATTGGGCGGCAGCCATGGCTGCACCAGGGCAAGCGGCAAGGCATCGCCGCGCAGCTGCAGGCCTTCGCGCGGCCAGTTGGCGGCGATACACAGGGCACCACCGGTCTCCGAGCCCAGGCAGGCATCGGACAGGGTGAAGTTGCTGCCCTGCGCACTGAACGTGGCCGCTTGCCGCAGCTGCCATGGCGCGCCCTTGACCGGTGCGATCCGCAGCGAGGCCAGCTCGCCGCGCCAGGCCTGGCCCTGCTGGCGCACGCTGCCACTCAACGCCACCGCACCCAGCTCGTTGCGGGTATCGGCGTCCAGCTGCAGGTTCTGCACGCTGCCACGTGCGTTGATGTTGACCTGGTCGAGCAGCATGCCGACCTCGACCGCGCTGCCATGGATCGCCAGCGCGCCGTTGTTGCCCTGCCATGGCAGACGGCCGTTGATGCTGATCTGCTGGGCCTTCCAATCGTCCCATTGCAGGCCATTGCCGCGCAGGTCGGCGGTGATGTCCGGCTGGCTCGGCGTGCCGTGCAGCTGCAGCGTGCCGGCCAGGCTGCCGGTACCGCCGGGCAGCAGATCAGACAGGTGCAACGGCTCCAGTCGCGCATCCACATCCAGACGGTCACCGACCTTGCCCTTGGCCTCGATCTGGCTGTCACCCATCACCAGCCGCACATTGCCCTCGCCCTGCGTACCCTGCAGTGCGAGCTTGGCGCGTGCATCGACGCGACGGCCGCGCAGCATGCCGTTGATCTGCGGCACGTCCAGCGTGGCTTCGAAACGCATGTCGTTGCTGCCGGCCACGGCCGGCATCTGCTTGCCCTTGGAGGCCAGCGAACCGGACAGGTTGCCTTCCCAGCCCGGCGCGAAATAACCGGGATCAAACTTGGACAGGCTTGCATCCACATCCCAGGCCAGCGTCGGTGCCCAGGCCGCCGAACCCTTCAGTTCCAGCGAACCACCAGGCGTGCTCGCCTGCAGCCGTTCGATATGCGCCTGCTGGTCGTTGCCACGCACATCGAAATCGAGATTGGCATCCTGCGCTTCGCGCGCCACTTCAGCCTTGCCAACGGCGGCCCAGTTCTTCAGGTTGCCGGCCACGCCCAGCCGCGCCTCCTTCAGATGCAAGGGCACAGGTGTGCTGTCCGACGAACTCGGGTCCGGCTCGGGGGTGTAGGTCAGCTGGTTGGCCACCACCGCGAAGCGGAAGCCCGGGTTCTGCGCATCGCTGAAATCGGCGGTGCCCTGCAGCCGCACGCTGCCGCCGAAAGCTTCGGCAACCAGCGGCGCAACCGTCAGCACCTGCTTGTCGATGGCGACATTGGACGGCGCCAGCACCAGTTCGTTCTCGCCCTGGCGCACGCGGCCCTGCAACCGCGCCTGGCCACCGCGGCCACGCGCGGTGAAATCCAGCGCCAACGGTGCCGGTGCTTCGGCAAGGAACTGCGCTGGCACCAGCTGGCCGATATCCAGCTGCTCGCTGCGCGCGGTCATGTTCCACACCGGATCGCTGCGGCCATCGAGAATGAAACTGACATGCAGCGGCTTGGGCGCGTAGCCGGCCACTGCAACTTCCATATGTGCCAGATCACCACGTGCCACCAGGCCCAACCGCGCGGCAGGCTGGCCCGGACGTGGCGGCATCAGCGCGCGCACGGTCAGGTCGGTGGCGTAGTCCTTGCGCGGCAGGTAGTGGCCATCGATACGGAAATCGCCGAGGTTGCTGTTGACCTTGATCTGGCTGGCGGTGAATTCGCCATTCGCAGCTTCAAGCCCGCCACGGACCTTGCTGATGTCGATGATCGGCTGCTGCAGCTGGGTGATGCGCAGGCCATCGATGACGATGGTGTCGGCCTGCAGGGCCAGCGGCAACTCGATGGCCGGCAATACATCCGGCCAGTTGGGCAGTTCGAAGGGCGTGTCTTCCGACGGCCCCAGCTCCAGCGTGGCATCGCTGATGCGCAGCGCGTCCAGGCGCAGCTTGCGGCCCAGCAGCGGGCGGATATCCGGATCCAGGTAGGCCTGGCCGGCAGTGAAGTGCAGCTCGTTGTAGCGGAAATCCAGGTCGTGCAGGACCAAGGGCCCGGCCAGCGGGCCTTCGGCCTTGCTCCAGGTCAGCGATGAGCCGGCGGGCAGGCGCGCGACCACCTGCGCCAGCAGCACCTCGCGGCCGGCTACGGTCTGCAGCAACCAGTACAGCGCGAACAGGCCCAGCATCACCAGCACGGTGATGGTGATGCCGCTGCGCACCGCCAGCGTGCGCAGCCGCGCCTTGCGCTTGGCACGCAGCTCGGCGATGCGCGCTTCGCGCTCTTCCGGGGTCACTTCATCGGGGCGAGTACTCACAGGTCAGCTCCGATGTTCAGATACAGCTGGAACTGCGAATCCGGGTTGTTCAAACCGTGCGCGATATCGATGCGCACCGGGCCCACCGGTGACTTCCAGCGCACGCCGAAACCCACGCCGGTATGCAGGTCGATGGTGTTGTCGAAGGCGCTGCCGGTGTCCACGAACACCGCACCGCCCCAGGGACCGCCGCCGAAGTAGTGCTCGTATTCGACCGAACCCACGGCAAGATTCTTCGCGCCCAGTGCGAACTTGTCCGGTGCCGGCGTACGCGGGCCGACTTCACGGAACGCATAACCGCGGATGGAGCGGTCACCGCCGGCGAAGTAACGCAGGCTGGGCGGCATCGCGACCAGATCGCTGGTCCAGGTGGTGCCGGCCTGTCCGCGCAGGATCAAGCGATCGGCATCGCCTACCGGGATGTACCAGCGCACGGTGGCGTCGGCCTGGATGAAACTGGTATCCGAACCGGCCCCCTCGATGCCGCCACGCAGGGTGGCATTGCCGCTCAGGCCACGGCGCGGGAAGCTCTTGTCGTCGACATCGACGTAGTCGGCGGTGAGCTGCGGGTAGACCAGCGTCGAATAGTTGTAGACCGCAGCATTGAACTGGTCGCCGGAGCTGTAGCGCCAACGCTCGCGCAAGGCATTCATCGAGACGATGGCGGTCCAGTGCTCGTTGATCTCACCACTGCGGCTGGCGATCAGCTTGACGTTGCGCAGGTCGATGTAATCGGTCTGCTCGTCATAGGCACTGATCGCATAGCTGTACCACCCATCCAGCCAGCGGAAGCCCGGCACACGGTAGCTGGTGATGAAGCTCTTGCGCTTCTGCGCGTAGTCCAGCTGGGTGCTGAGCTTGTGCCCACGGCGGTTGACGTAGCGACGCTCGACGCCACCGCGCACACCCGGCCCGCTCTCGCTGCCATAGCTCAGACCAGCGGTATAGATGGTGCGCTTGGCGCGGGTCAGCTTGACGTTGACCGGGACCTCGCCGTTGTCATCGGCCTGTTCCGGATGCGGTTGGATGTCGATGACGCTGAAATAATCGAGCTTGGTGAGCGACTCGCGCAGGCGATCAAGCTTGCCTTCATGCCAAT
Organism: Stenotrophomonas sp. 21LCFQ19; assembly: GCF_056861425.1. Classification (NCBI taxonomy): domain Bacteria; kingdom Pseudomonadati; phylum Pseudomonadota; class Gammaproteobacteria; order Lysobacterales; family Lysobacteraceae; genus Stenotrophomonas; species Stenotrophomonas sp. 21LCFQ19. Next base: position 195,634 of record NZ_JBSPUF010000003.1, read on the forward strand.
AACTTCCCTGCTCCCAATACACCAGTGGCTCGAACAGCCCCGGACGGAAATAGTCCTGCTCGAAGGTGATCGGCCCCATGTTGTAGCGACGGCCGCTGTCCCAGGTGAGGAAGATGTCGGCGGCATTCTCGGCGCGTGTCACCTCCACCTTGCGCTGGGTGAAGTCGGCATCGAAGTAACCACGCTCGGCCAGGCGCCGGGTGATGGTGATCTTGCTGGCCTCGTAGTTCACCGAGTCGAAGGCTTCGCCGGTCTTGGGGTGGAAGGCCTCGATGTCGTCCTGCAGGTACTGGTCGCGCGAGGCCGGGCCGGTGATGGCCAGTTCCTGGGTACGGACCTTGACCTGCTCGCCCTTGTCGACCTGGATCAGTACCTGCAGGGTCTCGCCGGTACGCGGCGCTTCCACGGTGATCTTCGGGTTGTAGAAGCCGAACGGCTCCAGCGCGGTGCGGGTCTGCCGCTCGGCCTGCGACAGCAGGTATTCCAGCCGGGATTCGCCCTGCACCTTGCCGATCGCATCGTAGACCGACAGCGACACCTCGATGTTTTCAATCATCTCGGCGTCATCACCCTTGTCCAGACCCTTGATCTGGACTTTTTCGATGGTGCCGCGGGCATGGGCAAGGGGTGCTGCTGCCAGCGACGCCAGGAACAGAAGGAGCGGGGTGATTCGAGATAGCTGCATGCGCGCCAGCATACCGGTCCGAACATGACCGGCAAAATCACATGGTCAGCAGGGCCCAGCCATGCTCGGCCGGGGTGGCCCCTGTAGTGGGGGGGGGGGCGGGGGGGGCGCCGGGAAGCGGGCGAGCCCCGCGCCCCAGGGGCGGGCGCCGCCACCG
>NZ_JBSPUF010000003.1:196485-226896 GCF_056861425.1 Stenotrophomonas sp. 21LCFQ19
GTAGTGCCGAGCCATGCTCGGCAAGGGCATTACCGGTACAGCCTCTGCCGAGCATGGCTCGGCACTACCGAAGGGCATTACCGGTACAGCCTCTGCCGAGCATGGCGCGGCACTACCGAAGGGCATTACCGGTACAGCCTCTGCCGAGCATGGCTCGGCACTACCGGTTGCCGGTTGCCGGCCCCACAACGCAACAGGCCCGCTTGCGCGGGCCTGTTGCGGTCAGGTGCCCAAGGCTTATCAGCTGGACAGGTGTTCGATCGCGGCCACGCTGCCGAGGCGGTCACCCAGCGTACGCAGCAGCGCCAGCCGGTTGCCGCGCAGGGCAAGGTCATCGGCATTCACCATCACCGCATCGAAGAACGCATCGACCTGCGGGCGCAGCCGGGCCAGTCGGCCGAGCACGGCCACATAGTCCTTGTGCGCCAGCGCGGTGCCGGTGTCGTCGATGGCAGCGGTGACGGCTTCGGCCAGTTCGCTCTCGGCCGGCTCGCGCAGCAGTGCCGGGTCGATCATGGCCGGGATGGCGCCGTCGGCCTTGCGCAGGATGTTGCGGATGCGCTTGTTGGCCGCGGCCAAGGCCTCGGCTTCCGGCAGCTGGGCAAAGGTGCCGATGGCATCGATGCGGCGATCGAAGTCGTACAGCGAAGCCACGCGCAGTTCGGCGACGGCATTGAAGTGGGTGGCCGGCACGCCCTTGTCGGCGTAATAGCCCTTCAGGCGGTCGATGATGAAATCGTAGAGCTCGCCCGCATCGGCCTGCACATTGCGCTCGGCAAGACCCGCATTGGCCGAAGCCAGCAACGCCGGCAGATCCAGGTCAAAACCCGACTCGATGATGCTGCGTGCCAGACCCAAGGCATTACGACGCAGCGCGAACGGATCCTTGTTGCCGGTCGGCTTCAGGCCAGCGGCAAAGCCACCGGCCAGCGTGTCCAGGCGCTCGGCAATGGCCAGCACCTTGCCCAGCAGCGACAGTGCGATGTCATCGGCGGCGAAGCGCGGCTGGTAGCTCTCGTCGATGGCCAGCGCCACCGACGGTGATTCGCCACCGGCGACGGCGTAGTGACGCCCAGCAATGCCCTGCAGCTCCGGGAACTCGTTGACCATGCGCGACTGCAGGTCGTTCTTGGCCAGCTCGGCAGCACGCTTGGCCTGCACCGGATCGGCACCCACCTGCGGTGCGATGATCTGCGCCAGCGCGCTGACGCGCTGCACCTTGTCGGCGACGCTGCCCAGCTTGGCCTGGTAGGTGACGGTCTTCAGGCCATCGCCCATGCCGACCAGACCCTGCTTGAGGTCTTCGTCGAAGAAGAACTTGGCATCGGAGAAGCGCGGGCGGATGACGCGCTCGTAGCCCTTGGAAACCTCGGCCACGTCCCTGGATTCGATGTTGGCGATACCGATGAACTTCTCGGTCAGCTTGCCGCCGGCATCGAGCACCGGGAAGAACTTCTGGTTGATCTCCATGGTCTCGATCAACGCTTCCTGCGGCACGGCCAGGAATTCGCGCTCGAAACTGCACAGCACCGCCGCCGGCCATTCGACCAGGTTGACCACCTGCTCCAGGTTGTCGTCGGTGATGCGGGCCACGCCGCCAGCCTGTGCGGCTGCGGCATTGACCTCGGCGACGATGCGCTCGCGGCGCGCGTCGGCGTCGACCAGCACGTTGGCGGCCTTCAGCGATTCAACGTAGTCGGCCGGGTTGCTCAGCCATACCTGCTTGTCGGCCATGAAACGGTGGCCACGGCTGAAGCGGTCGGAGGTCAGGCCCAGCAGCTCGGCCGGCACGATGTCGTTGCCGTGCAGCAGCACCAGCCAATGCACCGGACGGGCGAAGGCGTATTCGTGGCTGCCCCAGCGCATCGGCTTGGGGATCGGCATGGCGGCGATGGCTTCGCGCAGGATCTCCGGCAGCAGGCTGGCGGTCTGCGCGCCCGGGGTCACCGAACGCAGCACGAAACGCTCGCCCTTGGCATCGGTGGTGCGCTCCAGCGCGGTCCAGTCGATGCCGGCCTTGGCAGCAAAGCCCTGCAGCGCCTTGGTCGGCTCGCCATTGGCGTCCAGTGCGATGTTCAGGTACGGACCAAACACTTCCGAGTGCTGCTCGGGCTGTTCGGTTTCCACGCCCGGCAACAGCACGGCCAGGCGACGCGGGGTCGACAGCGGCTTGGCATCGCCACGCTCGAAAGCCACGCCACGCTTGGCCAGGCCATCGATCACGCCATCGAAGAAGGCCTGCGCCAGGCCCGGCAGCGCCTTGACCGGCAGCTCTTCCACGCCCAGTTCGATCAGCAGCGGTTTCATCTCACTCATATGACGTCCTTGCGCACCGACAGCAGGTCGCTGCGCCCAGTTTGGGGGAATACGGAAACTTCAGGCGCCGGATCGCGGCGCTTTTGCAGGAACAACATCACCAACCCGGCAACCGGGGCCAGAACCCAACCAAAGATCAGCCAGAGAAGCACACTGCGTCCGGTACCACGTGCCCATGCTGCGAGCCCGATACCGGCCAGAAAATTCACATAACCGACGCTGGCAAGTCCTTCGACCCCAGCCAGGCTCACGAGGTCTGTTCCTTCGCTGCCACGGCTTCGATGCGCTTGGCCTCGTACAGCTTGGCCACCGCCTGGGCCAGCGCGCGCACGCGCAGGATGTAGCGCTGGCGCTCGGTCACCGAGATGGCGCGGCGTGCGTCGAGCAGGTTGAACGAATGCGAGGCCTTGCAGACCTGTTCATAGGCCGGGAGCGGCAGGCCGGCTTCCACCAGCTTCTGTGCTTCCTTCTCGCAGGCGTCGAAGCGATGGAACATTTCTTCCACGTCGGCGTACTCGAAGTTGTAGGTGCTCTGCTCCACCTCGTTCTGGTGGTAGACATCGCCATAGGTGACCGGGGTGCCGTCCGGACCGTAGGTCCAGATCAGGTCGTAGACGTTGTCGCAGTTCTGCAGGTACATGCAGAGCCGCTCCAGGCCGTAGGTGATTTCGCCCAGCACCGGCTTGCACTCCAGGCCACCGGCCTGCTGGAAGTAGGTGAACTGGGTGACTTCCATGCCGTTGAGCCAGATTTCCCAGCCCAGGCCCCAGGCGCCCAGGGTCGGCGATTCCCAGTTGTCCTCGACGAAGCGCAGGTCATGCACCAGCGGGTCGATGCCCAGCGCCTTGAGCGAATCCAGGTAGAGCTGCTGGATGTTGTCCGGGCTCGGCTTCATCGCCACCTGGTACTGGTAGTAGCGCTGCAGGCGGTTGGGGTTCTCGCCGTAGCGGCCGTCGGTGGGACGGCGCGAGGGCTGCACGTAGGCGGCATTCCAGCTTTCCGGGCCGATCGAGCGCAGGAAGGTGGCCGGATGGAAGGTGCCGGCACCGACCTCCAGGTCCAGCGGCTGGATCAAGACACAGCCCTGTTTCGCCCAGAAATCATTGAGGGTCTGGATCAGTCCCTGGAAGGTAATCGAAACGGGGGGAGTCGCGGACATGCTGCCTGAGCCGTACGTAAGGGGTGCGTTAGTATAGCGACCGACCGCGCGATGGCCGCGCCAGCAAGGGGTTTGGGGTGGAAAACGCGGCTCTGGAAGGCACTCAGGCACCGTCACCGCAGGTGGCTATCGCCCCGGGAAGGCTGCAGTTTTCCAATATCGCCAGCGCCCTGCTGGCCGACGGGCTGGTGGCCGCGCACGACCAGGAACGCATCCGTTTCTCTGCCCAGGGCGCGCGCAATGCCAGTGAAGTGCACCCGCTGGTACTGCTGGCCAACCTGAAACTGGCAGCCGCCACCGGAGCCGGCGAGCTCGGCCTGGAGCGCCTGACCGAATGGCTGGCCGCACGCACCCATACCCGTTATCTGCGTATCGATCCGACCCGCGTGGACGTGTCCGGCGCCACCGCCGTGGTCTCCCATGCCTATGCGCGCCGCCACCGCATCCTGCCGCTGGGTATGGACAGCGAGCGTGTGCTGGTGGCCACCAGCGAGCCGATGGCACGCGACTGGATACCCGACCTGCAGCACCTGACCCGCCGCCGCATCGACATGGTGCTGGTCAATCCGCTGGACCTGCACCGTTACTCGATGGAGTTCTTCGGCGTCACCCGCTCGGTGCGCGGCGCGCGCAGCGACGCCCGTGACAGCAGCAACGGCATCACCCCGCCCAGTTTCGAGCAGTTGGTGGAGCTGGGCAGCGCCGGTGACGTCAACGCCGACGACCACCATGTGGTCAGCATCGTCGACTGGTTGCTGCAGTACGCCTACGAGCAGCGCGCCAGCGACATCCATATGGAGCCGCGCCGCGACAAGGGCCGCGTGCGCTTCCGCATCGACGGCGTGCTGCACAAGGTGTTCGAACTGCCGCCGTCGGTGATGACCGCGGTGATCAGCCGGGTCAAGGTGCTGGGTCGCATGGACCTGGCCGAGCGCCGGCGCCCGCAGGACGGCCGCATCAAGACCCGCTCGCCGGGTGGGCGCGAAGTGGAAATGCGCCTGTCGACCATGCCCACCGCCTTCGGCGAAAAGTGCGTGATGCGTATCTTCGACCCGGACTCGGCGTTCAAGAGCATCGAGCAGCTGGGTTTCAGCCCGGAAGAAGCTGCTGGCTGGAACGATTTGGTGGCGCGCCCGCACGGCATCGTGCTGGTCACCGGCCCGACCGGCTCCGGCAAGACCACCACCCTGTACTCCACGCTCAAGCGCCTGGCCACACCGGACGTGAACGTTTGCACGGTGGAAGACCCGATCGAAATGATCGCGCCGGAGTTCAACCAGATGCAGGTGCAGGCCAATATCGACCTGGACTTCGCCTCCGGCGTGCGCACCCTGCTGCGCCAGGACCCGGACATCATCATGATCGGCGAAATCCGCGACCTGGAAACCGCACAGATGGCGGTGCAGGCCTCGCTGACCGGTCACCTGGTGCTGTCCACGCTGCACACCAATGACGCGCCCTCGGCGATCACCCGCCTGCTCGACCTGGGCGTGCCGCATTACCTGATCGCCTCCACCGTCAACGGCGTGCTGGCGCAGCGTCTGGTGCGCACCCTGTGCCCGCACTGCAAGGCGCCAGACACGCTGACGGACGCCGATTGGGCACCACTACGTCATGCCCATGAAGCATTACCAGATGTGGTCACGGCATATGCGCCGGTCGGTTGCCTGGAGTGCCGGCGCACCGGTTACATGGGCCGGATCGGCCTGTATGAGCTGCTACCACTGGGGTCGCGACTGCGCGCCCTGATCACCCGCGACATGGATCTGGCCGGATTCAGCAAGGCCGCAGCGGCAGACGGACTGCGCACCCTGCGCCGCACCGGGCTTGAAAAGGTGGCCGCAGGGCTGACTACAATCGAGGAAGTCCTGTCAGTACTGCCGCCGCCGGAATGAAGTCCCAGCCGTTCTTGATCGTTGAAACCGGGCAACCGTTCCCGACGCTGCGCCGTTACGGCCGCTTCCCACACTGGATCCGCGTCGCCGCCGGGCTGGAAGAAGCGGACACCGTGGTGGTCAACGTCGAGCACGGCGAGCAGCTGCCCGAACGTAGCGATTTCGCCGCCACCATCGTCACCGGCTCGGCCGCCTTCGTCACCGATCGCGCTGACTGGAGCGAGCGCAGCGCCGACTGGCTGCGCGACGCCGCCCACGCCGGCATGCCGCTGCTCGGCATCTGCTACGGCCACCAGCTGCTGGCGCATGCCTTGGGCGGGGAAGTGGCCTACAACCCGGCCGGGCGCGAGTCCGGCACCATCCAGCTGGAGCTGGAAGCCCCGGCTTCGGCCGATCCGCTGTTCGCCGGCCTGCCGGCCAGCTTCCCGGCCCACGCCACCCACCTGCAGACGGTATTGCGCGCGCCCGAAGGCGCCACCGTGCTGGCCCGCTCGGTGCAGGACAACTGCCACGCCTTCCGCTGGGGCGAACAGGCCTGGGGCCTGCAGTTCCACCCGGAATTCGCCACCCACCATATGCGCGGCTATGTGCGCGCCCGCGCCGACTGCATCGCCCGCCACGGCGGCTGCGCCCGCAGCGTCGCCCGCGAGGTCAGCGCCGCGCCGCTGGCCCGGCAACTGCTGCGCCGCTTCGTGCGCCACGTCCGCCGCGAGACGCATTGAACCTGTTTGGCTGCACCCAACCCCTGTAGTGCCGAGCCATGCTCGGCAGAGGCTTTACCGGCAATCCAACCCGTAGTGCCGAGCCATGCTCGGCAGAGGCCTTCCCGGTAAAGCCCCTGCCGAGCATGGCTCGGCACTACCAACCGCCCCTTCGCTGCGCGAAAGGGCGGGAGCAAACCCCGCCGTTACTTTGTCCTCATAAACCCGACCCGGGTTTCAGGCGATAATCCGCCCAGCGCCGGCGTGTTGCCCGCGCACTCCCCCGCTTCGGAATTGCAATGAGCGAGATTCGCAAGGTACCGGCCTCTGCCGGTGCGGAATGGCTGCTGACCGGTTTTGGCCTGCTCAAGCGCGCGCCGCTGGCGCTGGGTTCGCTGGGCATCCTGTGGGGCGTCGGCACCTCGCTGGTGCTGTCGCTGTCGATGCTGGTGCCGGCGCTGGGCACCGTGGTGCAGCTGCTGCTGTTGTTGGCCGGCCCCTTGTTCATGGGCGGCATGCTGTGGGCGATCCGCGAGGTCGACCAGGGCCGGACCGCCAGGCCGGCGCACCTGCTGCAGGGCGTACAGGAAGGCCGTGCGCCGCACCTGCTGGTGGCCCTGCTGCCGCAGCTGTTTGCTGCCCTGCTGCTGGGCACGCTGCTGTTGGTGCTGGTCGGCACCGATGGCCTGCAACAGCTGTCGGTGGTGATGGTCAAGCTCAACGAGCTCAGCCAATCCGGTGCACAGCCGGACCCGGCACAGATCGAGGCACTGGTGGCGACGCTGCCGGCCGGGCGCATCCTGCTGTGGTTGCTGTTGCTGATCGCCAGCTTCGTCGCGCTGACGCTTGCACTGTTCGTGATGCCGCCGCAGGTGATGTTCGAACGCTCCGGTGGCATGCACGCGCTGCGCGAAAGCCTGCGCGCCAGCATCCACAACCTGCCGGCGATGCTGGTGTTCTTCGTACTGGCCTTCATCGCCATTTTCGCGATCTATTTCGCGGTGATCATCGTGGCGCTGTTCATCGGCCTGATTGCCGGCCAGGGCGCCGCCATGGCCATTGCCCAGCTGCTGCTGATGGCGATCCTGATGCCGGTGTTTGCAGGTGCCGTGTATGCGGCCTGGAAGCAGATGCTGGCTCCGGCCGATGCGACCGGCCCGACCCCGCCGCCGGTAAGCAGCGGTCACGTGTTCGAAGCCTGATCCAGGCTGTCACCTTGCTTGCAGAAGGGCCGCGCAGCGATGCGCGGCCTTTTTGTTTCACACCGTGTCGCGGCTGCGCTTGGTCAGGTACATGGCCTGGTCGGCAGCGTGCAGCAGGGCATCCACTTCGGCACCATCGGCCGGGTAGGCCGCCAGGCCGATACTGGCACCGATGCTCAGGGTCACCTGCTCGCCATCGCGCTGGTATCGCATGGGAGCCAGCAGCGACTCGCTCACCCGCTCCATCAGACGATGGGCATCGTTGATGTCGTCGAGCTCTTCGAGCACCAGCGCGAATTCGTCGCCGCCCAACCTGGCCACCGTGTCGTTCTCACGCAGTGCGCCGCGAAGCCGTGCGGCCAGCTCGATCAGCACCGCATCGCCGGCACCGTGACCCCAGGTGTCGTTGACCTCCTTGAACCGGTCCACGTCCACATAGACCAGCGCGAACATGCCGCCATGGCGTTGCGCGCGGTGGTGGGCGCTCTCCAGCCGGTCCATGAACAAGGCCCGGTTGGGCAGCCCGGTCAGCATGTCGTGCATGGCCAGATGGCGCATTTCCTGCTCCATCTGCTTGCGCTGCTCGACTTCGATCTCCAGCTGGCGGTTGCGCTCGGACAGCTCGCTCAACGCATCGCGCAACGCGACCCGGTGCCGGTACAACTCCAGGAACACCTGCACCTTGGACAGCAGGATGGTGGCTTCCAGTGGCTTGGCCATGTAGTCCACCGCGCCGAAACCATAGCCCTTGAGCCGGTGCACGTCGTCTGCGTACGTCGCGGTGACGAAGATGATCGGGGTCTGCCGGGTGGTTTCTTCCTGCGACAGGATCTCGGCCACTTCGAAGCCGTTGATGTCCGGCATGTAGACATCCAGCAGCACCAGCGCGAACTCATCGTCCAGCGTCGCCTTCAGCGCATCGTTGCCGCAGGCCGCCTCGACCACGTCCACGTCGAGCTTGGCCAGCACCCGGCGGATCACCAGCAGGTTGGCGGGGTTGTCATCCACCGCAAGGATCTTGGGGCGTTGCACTGCCGCCGGCTTGGTCACGAGCATAATGCTTCCAGCAAAAAGGGAATTTCAGGGAGCGGCAGGCAATGGTCGGCGCCAGCCAGCTCCAGTGCGGCGGCAGGCATCATAGCCACTTGCGCCGTTTCCGGGTCCTGAACGATCAGTGTGCCACCAGAGCGTCGTATCCGCGCGCACCCTTCGGCACCGTCGGAATTCGCCCCGGTCATCAACACCGCCAGCACCTGTCCGCGCCAGACCTCGGCCGCAGATTCAAACAGAACATCGATCGAAGGGCGTGAAAATGCCACCCGTGGGTCGATGCTGAGGGCAAAACGGCCGTTGCGCTCGATCAGCAGGTGGTAGCCGGACGGGGCCACATAGACCTTCCCGGGCTCGGGTAGCTGGCGTTCTTCAGCCTCCTCCACCGGCAGCCCGCTACGGCTGGCCAGCAGCTCGCAGAACACCCGCATATCCTCCGAACCGCTGTGGCAGACCACCACCATCGGCACCGGCAGCGGCCCTGACAGCCCGCCCAGCAGCTGATGCAGGGCGGCAAGCCCGCCCGCCGAGCACCCCACCACAACGACTTGTGGAGGCTGCCCGGACGCGGTTTTCACAGCAAGCCCCCGGCGTTGCGGTACAGCCGCAGTTCGGCATCCAGCGGCACGAAATCGCGCGCACTGGGGGCGAAGCGGATCGACTCGCGGTTGCCCAGGCACAGGAAACCACCACGGCTGAGGCTGCTGCGGAACAGGCCCAGCACCCTGTCCTGCAGCGTGTCGGAGAAATAGATCAGCACATTGCGGCACAGGATCAGCTGCGCCTCGGTGAACACGCCGTCGCAGACCAGGTTGTGGTTGGCGAAGGTGACCCGCTCCTTGAGCCGCTCATCCAGCTTCATGAAGTCGTAGCGGGCGTGGTAGTAATCGGACAGCGTGTGACGGCCACCGGCCGCCAGGTAATTCTCCGAGTACAGGCGCGCGTCGCGGATCGGGAAGATGCCTTCCTGCGCCTTGGCCAGCGCCTCATCACTGAAGTCGGTGGCGTAGATCTGGCAGCGGTCGTACAGCCCGGCTTCCTTCAGCAGGATGGCCAGCGAATAGACCTCCTGCCCGTGCGCGCAACCGGCCTGCCAGATATTGATCTGCGGGTAGGAGGCCAGCACCGGGAATACTTCGTCGCGCAGCTTGCGGAACACCGCCGGGTTGCGAAACATCTCCGATACCGGCACCGACAGTTTGGCAATCACCTGCGGCACCATCTCGTCTTCACGCAGCACGCGCGCGGTCAGCTCACTCACCGTGGGCAGGTCCAGCCCATGCGCCAGCGCCAGCACCCGCCGCTTCAACGAAGACGGGGCGTAACCGGTGAAGTCATAGCCATGCCGCCGCGACATCGCGGTGATGAAGGCATCGACCTCGATGTCGTCGATGTCATCACGCGATGCCTGCGGTGCGATGGGGCCTACTTTTGCAGCCATACACGCATCATCGACAACAGCTTGTCCAGGTCCACCGGCTTGGTGAGGTAATCATTGGCGCCGGCATCCAGGCACTTGTCGCGATCACCATGCATCGCCTTGGCGGTGACGGCGATGATCGGCAGGTTGCTCCATTGCGGCAGCTTGCGGATCTCGCGGGTGGTTTCGTAACCATCCATGCCCGGCATCATGATGTCCATCAGCACCAGCTCGATGGACGGATTTTCCTCCAGCTGCTGCAGCGCCTTGTAGCCGTCCTGCGCCATCGACACATTCACCCCGCGCGCGCGCAGCGACTTGGACAGGGCAAACAGGTTGCGCATGTCGTCATCGACCAGCAGCACCTGGCGGCCGCCCAGATTGTTGTCATCGGCCGGGGTGGCGTTGGCACCGCGCGAGCCGATGCTGTGCAGGAACAGGCTCACTTCATCGAGCAGGCGCTCGGGCGAGCGCTGGCCCTTGATCACGATGCTGTCGGTGTACTGGCGCAGCTTGAGGCTGTCTTCGCGGCTCAGGTCCTGGCCGGAGTAGATCACCACCGGCGGCACTGCCACCAGGGTGGCCGCCTTCTCCAGGAACTCGATGCCGGAGATGCCGCCCAGGTTGAGATCCAGCACGATGCAGTCGTAGCTGTGGGTGGCAATGCGTTCCAGTGCTTCTTCGCCGGAGGCGACCTGGTCGATCTCGACGTTGTCCGCCTGCAGCAGGCGGGTCAGCGCCAGCCGCGAATCCGGATCATCGTCGACCAGCAACAGCTTGCGCACGATCTTGCCGGCCACATCCAGCAGATGGTCGAAGGCGGCAACCAGCGCCTTGCGATCCACCGGCTTTGTCAGGTAGCCGACCGCACCCAGGGCGACACCGCGAGCGGCTTCATCGACGGCGGAAATGAAGTGCACCGGGATGGCAGCGGTGACCGGATCGTGCTTGAGATGCTGCAGCACCGACCAACCGTCCATGCCCGGCAACATCACATCCAACAGGATGCCAGTGGGACGATAGCGACGCGCCAGTTCCAGGCCACTCTCGCCATCGGCGGCGGCAAGTGCGCGGTGGCCCTTGCGGCGGATCAGGTCGACCAGGATACGGGCGAAGGCCGGATCGTCTTCCACCGTCAGGATCACGGTTTCACCCGCCGCAATGGCGTGGCGGTCATCGGGAATCCAGTCAATCAGCTGCGCGGTAGCCGCGCGCGCCGGGCCCGGCGTGGGCGCAGGCCGCTGCTCGATGCTGGCCTGCGTCGCCGCCACTGCGCTGCTGAGGCCGGCCGACAACAGCGGCAGCACCAGGCTGAAGCTGCTGCCCTTGCCCTGTTCGCTGTCCACCACCAGCTGCCCGCCCAGCAACTGCGCCAGGCGCCGCGCGATCGCCAGCCCCAAACCGCTGCCACCGTAATGGCGGCTGGTGCTGGAATCGACCTGCTCGAAGGCTTCGAAGATCGAGTCCAGGCGTTCCTCGGGAATACCGATGCCGGTATCACGCACCGTCAGCGCCACATGCTGGTCGTCGGCAGCGGCGCCGATGCGGGTCAGCATGGCGCTTTCGGCCATCGCCATGTGCAGGGTCACCGAGCCTTCGCGGGTGAACTTGAAGGCGTTGCCGAGCAGGTTGTTGAGTACCTGCTGCAGCTTCGAACGATCGGTGACCAAGGCGTCGGGCATCGACGGGGCCACATCGATGGCGAACTCCAGCCGGTTCTCCATCGCCATATGGCGGAAGTGGCGCATCACCTCGCGGGTGATGGCGTCGATCTTCACTTCCTCGCGGTGCACGTCCATCTTGCCGGCCTCGATCTTGGACAGATCGAGGATGTCGTTGATCAGCCGCAGCAGGTTGGAGCCGGAGTCGTGGATGACCGCAGCCGCCTCCACTTCCTCCACGTCCAGATGCCCGCTCTCGTTCTCGGCCAGCTCCTTGGACAGGATCAGCAGGCTGTTGAGTGGCGTGCGCAGCTCGTGCGACATATTGGCCAGGAAGTCGGTCTTGTACTGGCTGGCACGCGCCAGCTCCTGCGCCTTGAACTCGGTCTCGCGCTGCAATACCTGCAGCACGTCCTTCTGCTCGTTGAGCACTTCGGTCTTCTGCCGCAGCTCTTCGTTGGAGGCCTGCAGTTCCTCGGCCTGCACGCGCAGTTCTTCTTCCGAGGCGGACAGGCGCTGGGCCTGCTCTTCCAGCTCGACGGTCTTGCCCTGCAGTTCTTCGTTGGTGGCGCGCAGTTCTTCTTCCTGCGCCTGCAAGGCCAGCTGCGACACCTGCAGCTCTTCGGCCTGGGCACGGGTGTGGTCCAGCAGCAGCTGGGTCTCGTCGGCGCGGCAGATATTGTCCAGGCCCAGCGCCACGGTCGGCAGCACCGAGTCGATGAAGGCTTCCTGGGTGGCGTTGAAGTGGCCGAAGGTGCCGAATTCGAACACGCCCAGCAGGCGGTCCTTCAGCAGCAGCGGCACCGCCACCAGATGACGCGGCTGCGCCTCGCCCAGCGCCGAGTGCACGCCGAAGAAGTCATCCGGCACCTGCTGCACGCTGATGCGTTTGCGCTCCAGCGCCGCCTGCCCGATCAGTCCGTCGCCCAGCCCGTATTGCAGGCCCAGGTGCTTGCGCCGCTGGAAGCCGTAGCTGCCCTGCAGGTGCAGCTGCTTTTCTTCCTCATTCCATGCAAAGAACACGCCGATAGGCGCGTCGATGCGCGGCGCGATCTGCGACACCAATGCCTGCGCGTAGTCGGCCGGGGTCTGTGCGGTCTGCAGCTCGGCTCCCACTTCGCCGACACTGAGCTTGACCCAGTTGGCATCACGCGACTCCAGCGAATTGCGCCGGAACACCTCCAGCGCGCGTGCGATCTCACCGATTTCATCACCGCGGTGCAGACCGGCGATCTCGACGTCCAGATCGCCATTGGACAGGCGCGTCATCTTGTCGGTGAGACGGTTGATCGGGTTGACCACCAACCGCGAGATCATCCACAGCGCAAGCAGGATGATGATGAAGCCCAGCACCAGCAGTACCAGCGAGATCGTGTGCGCGCGGGCGATCCAGCTGCTCATCTGGCCGCGGTCACTGAGCAGTTGGGTCATCTCCGCGTCGTAGATCCCATCCAGCGCGTCTGCCAGTGCATTGCCCTGGCCGCCGTTGCTGAGCGCATCCAGCTGTTGCGCCTGGCTGAGCGGTTCCGCGCCGGCGGCTGGCCTCAGCACCGCCATCAGCTCGTTGTCCCAGTTGCGGGCCTGGGCCTGCATGCGGCGCAGCTGCTCGGCCACCGGGTCGGTACCGGCAGCGGTCACCGCGGCGGTCAATGCAGCATCACGGCGCTCGCGCTGCTTGGCCATCACGTCCATATGCCGCTCGCCGTCGCCGAGCAGGTAATTGCGGACCGCGATCTGCTGCAGGCGCACGGCCTGGATCGCATCCTCAACCTGGCGGATCACCTCGATCTGCACGCCTTCATGGCGGCGCGCGTCGTCATCCCGCCCCGAGGTGCGGTAACTGACCACGCTGGTGGCCAGGAAACACAGGAAAACCAAGCCAAATGCCGCCAGCATCTTGCTCAGCAACGGCACATTGTTGATCCAGCTACTCTTCTTTTGCGTCATGCAGGTGTCCCCCGGGGTGCCACCACGCCTGCCAATCCGCGCGGCCTCTTTTCAGTGAAAAATAGCGCAGATTGCCGACAACCGCCTGCTGCGGTTGAATCAGGACTTCGCGGTCTTGCCCTGGTCGCGTGGCTGCAGCCAACGGGCCGCATGTATGCCCAATTCGTAAAGGAAACACATGGGTATCGCCAGCATCAGCTGCGACACCACATCCGGCGGGGTCAGCACCGCCGCCAGCACAAAGATACCGACAATCGCGTAACCACGGCCTTCACGCAGCTGCTGCGGGCTCACCCAGCCCAGCAGGACCAGGATCACCATCGCCACCGGCAGCTCGAAGCTGGCACCGAAGGCAAAGAAGATGGCCAGCACGAAATCCAGATACGCGCTGGCATCAGGCGTGATGGCGATCACGTCCGGGCGGAAGGTGGTCAGGAAATGGAATACCGCCGGCAGCACCAGGAAATATGCGAACGCGCAGCCGATATAGAACAGCGCGACCGCCGAACCCAGCAGGGGCAGCGCAAGGCGCTTCTCGCGGGCATACAGGGCCGGTGCCACGAAGGCCCAGGCCTGGTACAGCAGCCACGGCACCGCCACGAACAGGGCGGCAAAGAAGGTCAGCTTCAGCGGCGCGAAGAACGCACCGGCCGGATTGGTGGCAATCATCGATTGCCCGGCCGGCAGCTGCGAGATCAGCGGCGTGGCCAGATGGGTGTACAGGGTGCGCGAAAACGGCATCAGCGCCAGCAGCACCACGCCCAGGCCCAGCAGCGCGCGCACCACCCGCGAGCGCAGCTCGATCAGGTGCTCGATAAGGCTGCTTTCGTTGAGATCGGCCGCGCTCATGGCGTCCGCTCCGGGTTTGCCGGCGCCTGCTCGGCGCTTGCCGGCACATCACTCAAAGGGATGCTGCGGTTGATCTCGGGGTCGATCACGGCCTCACTGACTGGCGCGGCGGCCACTTCCTGCGGGGCCGGTTCCGCCGTTGCGGGCGGCTGCCCATCGGCGGTGGCGGTCGGGCGTGGCGCGATGGTGCGCGGCTCGATCACCCGCTCGGCGGCCGATTCCGGCAGCTCCACTTCGCGCTTGAAGGCATCGGCCTCGTTGCGCACCTGCCCGGCCTGGTCGCGCAGCCCGGCCTCGGCCTGCTGCATCGATTGGCGTACATCCTGCAGGTTGCGCTTGAGCTCCTCGGCGTGCAGCTCGCGCTCCAGCTCCTGCTTGACCGAATCCCACTGGTTGCGCGCACGGCGTACCCACAACCCGGCAAAACGCGCTGCCTTGGGCAGACGTTCCGGGCCGAGGACCACCAAGGCCACCACTGCGATCAGCAGCAGTTCGCTGAAGCCGATATCAAACACGTCGTACGCTCAGGATCAGCGCGCGTCGCGGTCGTGCTCGGCCTGCTTTTCGCCGCTCTTGTCGGCATCACGCGATTCGTCGCCCAGCTGTGCAGCCGGCTTGTCCTCGTCACGCATGCCTTTCTTGAACTCTTTGACCGCACTGCCCAGATCCTTGGCGCCGCTCGTCAAACGCTTGGTGCCAAACACCAGCAGGACGATGACCAGCACGACCAACCAGTGCCAGATGCTGAAACTGCCCATGATCTGCTCGCGTTATTCTGTGTGGAGGTTGTCGAGCATAGCGCACAAGGTCTTAATTGATCGCTATGCCAAAGGTCAGTTGCCGCCGTCCAGGCTTTCGGTGCGGATCTCGCCTTCGGAGACCGGCTGGAAGCCCTGCTGCGGTGCCGGTTCAGCGGTGGAATGCTGCAACGGTGCAGTGGTCGCGGTGTCGCTGCCAACGGTATCGGCCACGGGCGCCTGCACGCTGACCGCGTTGCTGCGCGGTGCACTTGCCACCACCGGGGCGACGCTGCCCTGGGTGCCACGCTTTTCCCGCGCGGCATAGGTGGACTCTTCCAGACGGTCACGGAAGGACACGACATCCGACGAGGGCGCGTTGTTCAGGCGACCCTCCAGAATCATGCGCGGCGTGGTGTTCTGGCCGTAGGCATCCAGGTTGGCGGCATCGTCGATCTGCAGCACCGCGCCATCCAGCGCCACGCCTGCAAACAGGCCACGGGCGCGCGACCACGACCAGATCTCGGCCTTGAGCTGACCATCGGTGGCAGCTGCGGCATTGCGACCAACCGGGCCAGCGGCGACGCCAGCGTCGGCACCGAGGGTGAACTTGCCGTTGACGATGTTGTCCAGGCTGCGGTCGTTGCGGAACACCAGGATCACGTCCGACGACTGCACGCCGGCCTGGAAGCCGATGCTGCCTCCGGTAAGCTTGATGAATACGGGATTGGACCAGCTGCCATCGGCCATTTTCACCGACATCAGGCCATGGCCACGACGCCCACCCAGTACCAGACCAGCCTTGATGGTGTCCGGCAGGACGATGATGGCGCGGCCTTCATCCAGCAGTTTGTCGGGGATGGCCTGCTCCGGGATGTCCTGGATCTCACTGAGCACCCGCACCGCATTGCGGGCACGTTGATCTTCCTGCGGACCAGCGACGGCAGTGGTGGACAACAGGCTCGCGGACAACAGCAGAACAAGGCACGGCAGGCGGCGCATGGGTAACTCCGTAGGTCGGTGCGTAGAAAGATAGCGCAAGTGCCTGAAATTAGTAGCGTGGCTCTGAATAGCTGGTGAGCGGGCGAGAGGCATGAGCATCTGTGCCCCCTCCCTTTCGCATCGCGAAGGGGAGGGTTGGGGAGGGGTGATGTCCGCTGCAGACCCGCAGCACTCCCTTCTCTGCCCATACCTGCGAAAATGCCTGGATGTCCAACGCCCCCACTACCGCGTTGCTCGCGGTCAATCTAGGCACGCCCGAGACACCCACCGCCCCTGCGGTGCGGCGCTATCTGGCGGAATTCCTCAGCGACCCCCGTGTGGTCTCGATCCCGGCTTTGCTGTGGAAACCGCTGCTGCATGGGCTGATCCTGCCGCTGCGCAGTGGCCGCTCGGCGCAGAAGTACGCCCAGGTCTGGCTGCCCGAAGGCTCGCCGCTGGCGGTCTACACCCATCGCCTGGCCAAGGCCATGCAACAACAGCTGCCACAGTGGCGGGTGCACGAAGCCATGCGCTACGGCGAACCGGCCATGCTGCCGGCATTGGATGCATTGGCTGCCGAGGGTATCCAGCGCATCGTGGTGCTGCCGCTGTATCCGCAGTACTCGACCACCACCACCGCCTCCATCGAGGACCGCGTGCAGCAATGGCAGGCACACAACCCGAAGGTGACGGTACAGACCATCCGCGACTACGCCGATGACCCGGCCTGGGTTGCCGCGGTCGCCGCCTCCATTGCCGATTATTGGGCTGAACATGGCCGCGGCGGCAAGCTGGTGTTCTCCTTCCATGGCATCCCGCAGCGCCTGGCCGATGCCGGCGATCCCTACCCGCAGCGTTGCCAAGCCAGCGCCAAGGCCATTGCCGCAGCGCTGGGCCTGAGCAGCGATGCGTGGGAACTGGCCTACCAATCGCGATTCGGCCGGGAGCGTTGGCTGCAGCCCTATGCCGAGCCGCGGCTATGGGAACTGGCCGAAAGCGGCATCAAGACCCTGGACGTGGTCTGCCCGGGCTTTGCCACCGACTGCCTGGAAACCCTGGAAGAAGTGCAGATGGGCTTCACCGAAACCCTGGCCGAGCGGGGCGCGCGCATGCGCTACATTCCCTGCCTCAACGACAGCAGCGCCCATGCCGCTGCGTTGGCCGCGCTGGCGGCGGCGCAGCCGGCATGAACGCGACGCCTTTTGAATTGCAGCTCGATGGCATCCGCGTCGCCGGCCTGCGCGCGGGCAACCCGGATGGCCTGAAGGTCCTCGCCCTGCATGGCTGGCTCGACAACGCGGCCAGCTTCCTGCCGCTGGCCGAGCAACTGCCGACGCTGGACCTGGTGATGGTCGACCTGCCCGGCCATGGCTATAGCGACCACCTGCCGCTGACCACGCCGTACACCACGCCGCACGCCATCGTGCAGACCCTGGCAATTGCCGATGCGCTGGGCTGGGACCGCTTTGTACTGCTCGGCCACTCGATGGGTGCCGCGATCGCCAGCCTGGTCGCTGCCGTGGCCGGTGAACGGGTGCAGGCACTGGTATCGATCGAGGCCTTGGGCGGCCTCACCGCACCGGCCGGCGAGACCGTGCAGCGCCTGCGCACCTACGTGGAAGCGATGCTCAAGCTGGACGCCAAGCAGTTGCGGGTATTCCCCGACCTGAGCGCGCCGGTACGTGCGCGGATGATGGTCAACCAGCTCAGCGAGGCCTCGGCGCGCCTGCTGATCGAACGCGGGGTCAAACCGGTCGACGGTGGCTGGAGCTGGCGCAGCGACCCGCGACTGATGCTGCCGACCGCGGTCCGCATGACCGAAGAGCAGGTCTGCGATGTGGTCAGCGCCATCCTCTGCCCGGTGCAGGTGATCTACGCCACCCCGGCCCAGCCTTACTTCCCGGAACCGGAACGCAGCCAGCGTGCGGCGCTGCTGCCGGATGGCCGCCTGCATACCCTGCCCGGCCATCACCATGTGCACATGGATGACCCCGAGGCAGTTGCGCTGATCATTCTCGACTTCATCGCGGCGTTGCCCGACGCCAGCTGAATATGGAGCCCGATGCCAATGGCATCGGCTTCAGTAGTAAGCGCGGCAGCCGATAACTCCGGCATTGCCGTAATCGAGAAGATGTCCCGCAGCCCCGCAACGGGTGCTGCGCGCCCCACCATCGCATGCCCCCCCGCCCCGCCCTCCGGCCCGGTGTCATCCCTGGGTTGATCCTGCTCGCCTGTCTGGGCTGGACCATGACTGGTCCCGCCCAGCCAGCGCACGCTGCTGAGGTGTCGGCGAAGGCCGCGCTATTGGAGAGGCTGTGCACGCAGCCACAGCAGCCTGCGATCGACACACCGAAGACGATCCGGATGAACGCACCCGCCTGCGTCTGCCTGCAACGCTTGCTTTCCTTTTCCCTTCCCCGCTGTTCCTGTTGAACAGGAGTTCCCGATGTCCACCCGTCGCCACACCACGCTGCAACCTCCCGATGCCTATTACACGCAGCTGGCCTGCGCGGCGGACCGCCTGTTCCTGTACTTCGGCCTGATCCTCGGCCTGGCGTCATTGACGCTGGCGGTGTGGTCGGGCCAATGGCTGCCGTTCTACGCCGTCAGCGTTCCCGTGCTTGCGCTGATGACCGTGCAGGTCAAACTGGCTGAGGGCAGCCTGCGCAGCCGGGTAACGGTCGCATTGGCGTTGATGGCGTTGGTTGCCGCCACCATCCAGCAGGCCGGTGGTGCTGCGGAAGCGCACTTTGGCGTGTTCGTCGTACTCGCGTTGCTGCTGTACTACCGCGATTGGGTGCCAGTGCTGGTCGCTGCCGCAGCGATCAGCGTCCATCACATGGTCTTCCATTGGCTGCAGGCACGCGGCCTGCCGGTGCGCGCCTTCGCACAGGGCAGCGGCTTCGACATGGTGCTGCTGCACATCCTGTATGTCGTGGTGGAGGCAGCCTTCATCAGCATGATGGCAGTGCAGCTGCAGCGCCAGGTTCTCGCCCTTGGCGCGGCACCCGCGCGGCTGCGCACGATGCTTGATGCAATTGCCAACGGCGAAGAAATCGACGCCCTCAGCGACGTTCACCGCATCGCGGCCGGTACCCTTGCCGATAGCGTGCTCCAGATGCGCGCCAAGCTCGCACAAAGGCAGCAGCAGGACGCAGCGCTGCATCACGAGAACAGCCAGATCCGCGCCTCGCTCGACGCCTCGCGTACCGGGATGATGATCGCCGACAACGAGCACATCATCCGCTACGTGAACCGCTCGGTCGTGGCCTTGCTGCGCAACCAGCAGGACAGCCTGCGCACGGCCTTCCCCGACTTCAACGTCGACACCCTGGTCGGCAGCAGCATCCACCGCTTCCACGCCAATCCGGCGCGCATCCGCGGCATGCTCGACCAGCTCAGGAAGGTGCACAACGGCCAGATCACCATTGGCCCGGTGCATTTCAGCCAGGTGGTGACGCCGGTATTCAACGCCGACGGCAGCCGCAGCGGCTTCGCGGTGGAGTGGCACGACCGCACCCAGGAACTGGCGCTTGAGAACAGCGTCGCCGGCATCGTCGCCGCCGCCTCGGCCGGTGCTCTCGACCAGCGCCTGCAGGCGGTGAACGAGGCTGGCTTCATCCAGACACTTACCACCGGCATCAACCAGCTGCTGGAGGTGGTTGCAACCACCACCGGCGAACTGCGCACGATGTTGTCGGCGCTGGCTACTGGCGATCTGGATCATCGCGTGCAGGGCGACTATGCCGGCGATTTCGAAGCGATGAAGAACGACGCCAACCTTACTGCTGAACGCCTGACCGGCATTGTTGGCCAGATCAAGCAGTGCTCGCTGGCGATCAACACCGCCGCGCACGAACTGGCGGCGGGCAATGACGATCTTTCGCGCCGTACCGAGCAGCAGGCCGCCAACCTGGAGGAAACCGCCGCTTCGATGGAAGAACTGACCGCCACGGTGCGCGAGAACGCGGCCTCGGCCCGTCAGGCCAACCAGCTGGCCATGGGTGCGGCCGATGTCGCTGCACGCGGTGGCGATGTGGTTGGGCAGGTGGTGTCGACGATGCATGCGATCGAGCTGTCGTCCAAGCGCATTGCCGAGATCATCGGGGTGATCGATGGCATCGCCTTCCAGACCAATATCCTGGCACTGAATGCTGCGGTGGAAGCTGCGCGTGCCGGCGAACAGGGGCGCGGCTTCGTGGTGGTCGCATCGGAAGTGCGCAACCTGGCGCAGCGCTCGGCCACCGCCGCACGCGAGATCAAGGAACTGATCGGCGACTCGATGGGCAAGGTGGATGATGGTGCCGCGTTGGTCGCACAGGCCGGCAGCACCATGAGTGAGATTGTCGGCTCGGTGCAGCAGGTCAGCGACATCGTCGCGCGGATTGCCGCGGCTTCGCAGGAACAATCGGCCGGCATCGAGCAGGTCAACCACACTGTCGTGCAGATGGATGAAACCACCCAGCAGAATGCGGCCTTGGTGGAAGAAGCCAGTGCGGCTGCGCGCTCGATGGAAGCGCAGGCCAGTGCGTTGGCGGAGGCGGTTTCGGTGTTCCGCTATTCGACCGGTGGTGAAGCCGAGGTGATGCGCAGGGTGGGATAAGGTGCTGTTGCTGTTGCTGTTGCTGTTGCTGTTGCTGTTGCTGTTGCTGTTGCTGTTGCTGTTGCTGTTGCTGCAGTAGGAGTAGGAGTAGGAACAAGATCAGACGCAGATACTAAAGCAGGAGCAAAGGCACCCCTCCCTGGCCCTCCCCTTGCCTACGGCAAAGGGAGGGGAAGGATCATGCACTTGGTGGCTATCTAGACACCTGCAGCACCCGCTCTTCCCCCTCCCTTTGCCGCAGGCAAGGGGAGGGTTGGGGAGGGGTGCTTTTTGCTTTTTGCTTTTTGCTTTTTGCTTTTTGCTTTTTGCTTTTTGCTTTTTGCTTTTGGCTTTTTGCTTTTTGCTTTTGGCTTTTGGCTTTTGGCTTTTGGCTGCTGCTTTAGCTGTTGCTTTAGCTGTTGCTTTAGCTGTTGCTTTAGCCCTTCTCCCGCTTGCGGGAGAAGGGTTGGGATGAGGGGAAGCTTTTGATCTTGTCGGCAAGGCCCAGCCGAGCATGGCTCGGCACTACAGTGGCCTTTACCGCTTGCGGGGTAAGAGGGGCAGCTTGCGAAACACAGGTTCGCTGCCCATCGAACGCCCTTGCGCCAGCGCAAGGGCCGGGGCGCGGAGCGAGGGTTGGGATGAGGGGACGCTTTTGATCTTGCCGGTAAGGCCCTGCCGAGCATGGCTCGGCACTACAGTCGTCTGCTTTGGCTTTACGCTCGAGGAGCGAGGGGAAGGATTTTGACGTTGCTTCGGCTTCAGCCCTGCGCCCGCAGCAGTTGATGCAAGGTGCTCTTCAACCTGCGGCCTTCCTCACGCAGGTAATCGCGCTCATCGCGCCACTCAGGAAAACGCGCTTCCACTTCTGCCCAGAATGCCGGCGAGTGGTTGGCCTGCAACAAGTGACACAGCTCGTGCACCAGCACGTACTCGAACGCCGACGGCCGCGCCAATACCAAGGCCAGGTCCAAGGCCATCGAACCATCCGGCGCCAATGATCCCCACTGCGAGGACATCACCTTTGGCCGCAGCCGTGAGGGTGCACGTGCCAGGCCCGGCAGATAGCGCGGCAGCCACTGGCCGACATCGGCGCGCACCTGCACTTCATAGAACTCTCGCAGCGCGCGCCGCAACGCCGGCTCCCCAGCGCGTGCCGGCAGCTGGATCGTCACCACACCCGCATCAACCTCGATGCGGGTGAACCGACCTTCCCGCCATTGCACCGGCAACAACTCGCCGCGCAGGGGCAGCACGCCGGGCTCACGCAGACGCAGTGCGGGCGCGAGCAAGCCATCGCCCCCCAGCCGAGCCAACTGCTGCTGCAACCACTGCCGGTTGGCCTGCAGGAAACGTTCGCCGGAAACCAGACTCGCCCGCAGTGGCATGGTCAGCCGCGCACCACGTTCGTCCACGCTGAGTTTGAGCCGGCGTGCACGCGGATCACGCACGCGCAGCACTTCGATCTCGGCATCGTCCAGGCGCAGGCGCACCGTGTCGCGCTGGATCACCGGCGCGGCGGGGGTCATCAGACGGCGAAGCAGGCTAACCATGGTCCCAGCATAGTCCCTACCCGGTTACGAAACCGGGTAGGTCAGCAACGGGTTCAGCTATCAGCCTTGCTCAGCTTGAATGCCTGCTCCAACAGCAGGAACAGTCGACGGATTTCACCGCTCTGCAGGGCGAAGCGGGCATCCAGTTCTGCGCGACGGCCTTCCTCGTCGATGTGCTCGAGCTGGTCCAGCGCGCCATCGAGGAATTTCAGCTTGCGCACGATCAGGTCGTCGCCGAGCACGAAGGACAGGTTGTCCTCGAAGATCAGCGCCAGCTTGGTGACCTGCTTGCCGGCATCCAGGTGCTTGTCGATCTCGTCGCAGCGCAGTTCCTGATGCTGGCACTTGACCACCGCGCCCCCCTCGGCCGGGTCCTTCATCTCGCATTCTTCGCCCAGACTCAGGCCTTCGGGCAGCGGCTCGCCGGCGATCCACGCAGTCAGGATGGCGCGCGGTGCGACTTCGGCGTTCAGCGGCATCGCCGGGAAGCTGCCGAGCATGCCGCGGATGTCGCTCATCACGTTCTCGCCGGTCTTGCGGCTGGAACTGTCGACGGCGACATAACCGTGCTGCAGGTCGAGGAAGGCATCGGTACGCGAGCTCTTGACGAAGGCGCGCGGCAGCAACTCGTGCAGCAGGTCGTCCTTCAGGCGCTTGCGCTCACGCCCACCGGGTTTGCGACCTTCCTTCTCTTCGATCTCTTCCAGCTTGCGCTGCAGCAGGTCGTTGACCACCACGCTGGGCAGGATCTTGTCTTCACCGCCGACGGTCAGCCACAGCGCATCGCCGATGCGGTGCGAGAACTGGATCTTTTCTTCACGGCCGAACGGCGAGATGAAGCCGCGCGAGGTCATTTCCAGCGCGCCGACCGGCTTGAGCACCACCTGCGGCAGCAGCGTGTCGACGTCGGAGAAATCAATGGAGGTTGGGAAACGGAACAGCGTGAGGTTCTTGAAAAACATGGATGTCCTATTTCGTATTCATGGTTCAGGGGCATGCTTCTCCTCGCAGGAAAAGCTGCTCCGAAGAGCGTGCCGCCGGTGGAGCCGGGGGATGGATGAGGTGATGTGTTGTGCCTGGTTTCAGTTCACCCTAGCACCGCCACCCTCATCCCAACCCTTCTCCCGGCGGGAGAAGGGCTTCTTGATCTTGTTGTTTGTCGCCGCCTGCAAGCCAAGCCTGTGGATCGGCCGCCGGCGCCTGTTCATTGCGACCCAGCGCCATGAAGTCGAACAGTTTGGGATCGGCCAGCTGCGAGGGACGGATGTCGCCCAGCGCGCGGGATATCTGCTCGATGCGGCCGGGCGTGTCCTTTTCCCACTGCTTCATCATCAGGCCAACCTGCTTGCGCTGCAGGTTTTCCTGGCTGCCGCACAGGTTGCACGGAATGATCGGGAACTGGCGGGTGTTGGCGTATTCGATGATGTCCGCTTCGCGCACATAGGCCAGCGGGCGGATCACCACATGCTTGCCGTCATCGCTGCGCAGCTTGGGCGGCATGCCGGAAATCTTGGAGTGGTGGAACAGGTTCATGAAGAACGTGGCCACCATGTCATCGCGGTGGTGGCCCAGCGCGATCTTGGTGAAGCCATTGGCTTCGGCGTAGGTGTACAGCGAGCCACGGCGCATGCGCGAGCACAGCGAACACATGGTCTTGCCTTCCGGGATCACCCGGCTCACCACCGAATAGGTGTCCTGTTCGATGATGTGGTACGGCACGCCGATCGAGGCCAGGTACTCGGGCAACACATGTTCCGGGAAACCCGGCTGCTTCTGGTCCAGGTTCACCGCCACCAGCTCGAACGGCACCGGCGCCTTTTTCTGCAGCTGTAACAGGATGTCCAGCAAGGTATAGCTGTCCTTGCCGCCGGACAGGCAGACCATCACCTTGTCGCCGGCCTCGATCATGCCGAAGTCGGCAATGGCCTGGCCTACCTGGTGACGCAGGCGTTTGCCGAGTTTCTGGTATTCACGTTCGGCCACGTGCGGATCACGGGCCCGCGGGGCGGGATCGGGCAGGGAAATGACAGCGCTCATGCGCCCATTCTACCGGGTCGGCAGCGTCCCTCACGCGGCAAGCGGCAACGTGTATGCTCAATCCCCGTGGAGACCATGACCCCCGAGCAGATCAGCCAACGCATCGCCGTCCTGCGGGCCGAACACCGCAGTCTGGACGAAGACATCTCGCGCCTGGCCGCCAACCCGGACGACGACCTGGAGTCCAAGCGGCTGAAGAAGCGCAAGCTGCAGCTGCGCGACTGCATCACCAAGCTGGAAAGCATGCTGATCCCGAACGAGCCAGCCTGAACGGGGCGTAGTGCCGAGCCATCCTCGGCAGGGGCTCTCCAATACAACCCATCAACCCCATAGGGATTGTGGGAGCGGCGTAAGCCGCGAAGCCGGCAGCGTTGAAGTTGCCGGCATGCGTGCTACCTGATTGAGCAGTGGCTTCGCGGCTTACGCCGCTCCCACAAGACCAATCGGTAGTGCCGAGCCATGCTCGGCAGAGGCTGTACCGGTCGAGCCCCAGCGGAGCATGGCTCCGCTCTACAGTGTCTCCAATCAAACTACTGGCGGCACTTCCGGCTTCGCCGCTTCCGGGCTCACACGCTCGATGGTGTGGCGCAGTTCGCGGCCGAGGATGAACTTGGCGTCCTTGGCCCAGGCATCCAGACGTTCGTCGAACAGCAGCTTGCTGTTCTGGTCCGGCCAGACCAGGCGCAGTTCACGCATCTTCTGGATGAAACCGCGGAACAGCGACTTGTCGAAGAACTCCGGTGCGGCCGGTGCATACAACAGGCTCAGGCGTTGCGCGGCCTGTTGGCACAGGCTTTCCAGCTCACCGGCACCCAGGGTGCCGGGGCCGTTCTTCACCAGCACCGAGATGGCGATGTAATAGCGCTCGAATGCCTGTTGCAGCGAGTGGCCGATCGCGCGCAGGCGGAATACTTCGTCGGTCTGGCCGGTGCTGCGCGCGAGCATGCCGCCATCGTCCTCGCCCACATGCTGGAGCAGGCCTTCGCGCACGAAGACGTCGATGGTCTGGTCGATGCGCGCGGCGAACTCGTCCTCGCTCCAGGGCAGGAACAACTCTTCCTGCAGGAACGGGTAAAGCCCGCGGCCCAGGCGCAGCAGACCGCCACGGCTCATGCGGCGGTTGTTCTGGAAGCAGCACGCCACCCACGACGAGGCGGTGAACAGGTGGATCACGTTGTTGCGGAAGTAGCTCAGCAACACCGCGGTATCGCCGCTGACGCTGAGCACGTCGCCCAGCGGGTGCTTGGTGCGGGTGAGGACGTTGATTTCCTCGGCGTGGGCAATGATGCGCTCGGGCGAATGCGGGGTGACCGTGACCCGGTCCGAGTACGGCATTTCCACAAGCAGCTTCTTGCTCAACTCGATCTGCGCGATCAGGTCGGCCTCGCCCATCGCATGCTTGGGCGTGGACAGCAGCGCCAGCGCCAGCAGGTTGATCGGGTTGACGTCGGCGGCAGCGTTGACGTGGACGTTGATGTTCTGCGCGAGCGTGTCGACGGTCTTCATCAACCACGCTGGCTTCTCATCCTCGGGCACCGGCTGGCCATCCCACTCCGGGGCATTCACCGCCAGCACGTCGTTCAATGCGATCGGCTCGCCGAAGTTCACCACCACCTGGCCGTAGTTCTGCTTGAGCACCTTGGGAATGCCCCACAGCAGCGCCCAGATCGATTCCTTTTCCTTCGGCCGGCCGGACAGCTCGTCCAGGTAGCTGTTGCCTTCCATCAGCTTCTCGTAGCCGATGTAGATGGGCTGGAACAGCACCGGCTTGCGCGGCTGGCGTAGGTAGGCACGCAGGGTCATGGAGATGACGCCGCCCTTGGGCTGCAGCAGGCGGCCGGTGCGCGAACGCCCGCCTTCGACGAAGTACTCGATCGAGTAGCCGCCCGATACCAGCTGCGCCATGTATTCGGAGAATACCGCCGAGTACAGCGGATTGCCGCGGAAGCTGCGCCGCGCGAAGAACGCACCGCCCTTGCGCAACAAGGTGCCGACCACCGGCAGGTTGAGGTTGATGCCGGCAAAGATGTGCGGCGGCACGATGCCGCGGTCATACAGCAGGTAGCTCAGCAGCAGGTAGTCCATGTGGCTGCGGTGGCTGGGCACGTAGACGATTTCGTGGCCAGGCGCGGCTTCCTTGAACTTGTCCAGGTGGTGCACCAGCACGCCCGCGTAGATGCGGTTCCAGACGTGGCTGAGCATGAAGCTGGCCGAGCGCACCACCGGGGTGGAATAGTCGGCGGCGATTTCCCAGGCGTAGCCCTGCGCCTTCTTCCAGGCGTCGGTGGTCTTGGAGTTGTCGCGCTTGGCCTGCACGGCGATGGCTTCGCGCACCGAATCGGATTCCAGCACCTTGTCCACCAGCAGGCGACGGGTGGACAGATCCGGGCCGATGATCGATTCGCGGATGCGGCGGAAGTGGGTGCGCAGCACGCGCTGCAGCTTGCGGACGGTGCGCTCCGGCTCCAGGCCTTCGTCGACGGTGCCGCGCAGCGAGACCGGCGGGGCGAAGCGGACGATGGTGTCGCGGCCATTGAGCAGGATCGCCAGCAGGCGGCGGAAGCGGCCGACCAGCGCCCAGTTTTCCGAGAACAGCACCGCGAACCAGCCGCTCTGCTTGTCCGGGGCGCGGCCGACGAAGATCGACACCGGCACCAGGTGCACGTCCAGGCCCGGATTGGCGCGGTGCGCCTGCAGCAGCTTGGCCAGCGAATCGGAATGGGTCTTGGCGCCGCGCTGCTCGGGGATCAGCGCGCTGTTGCTAGAACGCCGCGACAGCGCCACGTAGGCGCGCTTGCGCCCGGTGGGGTCACCGGCCAGCGGCACCAGCGGCGACGGCAGGCCGGCATCACGGCAGGCCTTGTCCAGGATGAGTGCGTTGGACAGACCGTAGTCCTCCAGCACGTATACGACCGGACGGCCGTCGTTGTATTCGCCAGGCTGCTCGGGCTCGATCTTCAGGCCCAGCCAGGGCTCGATCAGCTTGCCCAGCAGACGTGCCCACCACGGGCGACGCGCGGCGCGGGCCGCAAGCGACGGACGCGCGGAAGCGCCCGGCACGATGGCAGCGGGAGTGGCGGGCGTCGCGTTGGCGTCGTCCGGCGGCAGCAGTTCACCCTGATCGGGCTGGGATTTCTGTTTCGACATCGGCGCCATTATGGCTTAGCCGCCGCTGCCGCGTTGTCTGCAGTTTGCAGGTCGGGATTTCCGGCCGGCTGCAGGGCCTCGGCCTTGGCCTGTTCGGCCGCGCGCGCGGCCGCCAGCACCGCGTCCACATCGCTGAGCGTGCGTGCCAGGTACCAACGCTTGTCGCGCCTCACCAGCGCCACTTCAAGGTCCAGCTCCTTGCCTGCGAGCGGGTACTGCACGCGAACGGTGGCACGGTCGCCGTCCTGCGAGACCAGGCCGGTGCGCATCTGCTCAACGCTTTCATCCAGTTTCAGGCCATACGCAGCCAGCACCTGCTTGCTGGCCGCTGCGAACGGACCGAGTTTCTGCAAGGTGCCGGTCATGCCGGCCTGCTGGAAGGCCTGCTCATCGGCCAGGCCGGAGGCACGGGCGGCGGCAGTGAGGGTGGCAATCGAGGTCTGTGCCAGTTTCGGATCCGACAGTGGTGCGGCCTGCGCCCAATCGCTGAGTGCGGTAACCAGCTGCACGTAGTGCGCACGTTCGGCTGCGTTGTAGTCACCTTGGTGGCTGATGTACTGCACACCGAACAGGCCCAGCGAATGCGCGGCCTGCCGCACGGCCGCGCTCTGGCCTTCCAACTGCGCCTTGAAGGCGCGCTGCAGCGTGCGCTCGGCATCCTTCTCCGACAGCGTTGCCAGCAGTACTGGCAGTTTTTCGTCCAAGGGCAGCTCGGTCAGCGGCCAGCGGCTATGGCCCTGCGCCCAGGCCGCTTCCAGTTCGGCGTACTGGGCAGGTGGCACGGCGGCGCGGGCATAGCCGACCAGGTCGTTGTTGCGCAGGTACTGGGTCAGCTGGCGCACCGCCGCGGCTGGCTCGGTGGCGGCGCCGGGCAAGGGCTCGGCGTTGCGCTTGCAGGCCGCCAACAGGGCTACCAGGCAGACCGAGGCCAGGATGATGGTGTGGCAACTGCGTAGTGAACGGCGTTGCATGGCGGCGGCGATCCTCCCGTAGGCCAAGCATCTTGATGCCTGCCCGGTGACAGCGGCAAGCACGGCCGTCACGGTGGAGCGGAGAGTCGGGATTGGGGTTCGGTGATGGCTGACAGCAGGAGCGCCCCTCCCCAGCCCTCCCCTTGCCTGCGACAAAAGGAGGGGGCGCATGGCTGGTTCGATGGCTTCATGCACAGGGCCGGGTCTGCTCTCCGGCTGCCACGCAACAAAGCGGCGAACGCAGTTGCTCTCAACGAATCCCCAGATCCCGGCATAAAAAAAGAGGCCGCCCCGTTGCCGGTGACAGACCTCCTCAAACCGGTGCGGGACCGGTAGACATGTTTGACGCATCGCCGGCAGAGCCGGACGAGACGTAGCCTACCCGCCCGATTCAGTTAAAGCAACACTTTATAAACAACCGTGTAAGTTGTTGATTTATTTGATTGATTCAACAATTTCACGCTGAATAGCCAGCGCCGTGGCGCGCGGGTCGGCAGCCAGACGGATCGGCCGCCCGACGACAATGGCATCGGCGCCATCGGCAAAGGCCTGAGCCACGCCCACGGTGCGTTGCTGGTCGTCGCCGACCGGGCCGCCGGGACGGATACCGGGGCAGACGATGGAGAAACCCTGACCAGTCGCAGCGCGGATTGGCGCAGCTTCCTGGCCGGAAGCGATAACGCCGTCGATGCCGGCACGCTGCGCGGCCAGCGCGCGCTCCACCACCACGTCCACCGGTTCACGGTCGATGCCCATCTGCGCCAGGTCCGGACGCCCCATCGAGGTCAGCACGGTCACCGCCAGCAGGCGCATCTCCGAGCTGTTGGCTGCTGCAGCGGCCTCCATCATGCCCGGGTGCCAACCGTGGATGGTGCAGTAGCTCACCGGCCACTGCGACAGGCGTTTGATCACGCCGGCAATGGTGGCCGGGATGTCGAAGAACTTCAGATCGACGAACACGCGCTTGTCGCGCTTGGCCAATTCGTCGAGCACGTCGAAGTACTCGCCCGAGGCCAGCAGTTCCATGCCGATCTTGTAGAACGACACGGCATCGCCAAGCTTGTCCACCCATTCGATGGCTTCGGTTTTGCCGGGCACGTCGAGTGCGAAGATCAGGCGCTCGTCGTTACGCAGCGGCAGCGGTGCGCGGCTCATCGGGCCACCTCCAGCGCTTCGCGCTTTGCCCCGTTGCGCAGGTCCGCCGGCAACGACCAGGCATTATTGATCGCCGCACCTTCCCAACCACCGTAGGTGGGGTTGGACAGGATCCACCAGCGCGAGCCGATCCAGCCCTGGTACTTGTCCAGCAGCAGATCGCGCGCAGCCAGGCTGTTGTCCTCGACCTGCAGGAAATCGGTGAACTGGTCGCCCACCTGCATCAACACGCGGTAGTTCTGCGCCACCAGCTGGCGGCGGCAACCCTTCTCGCTGCCGTGTTCGGTGCAGCCCGGCACCGGCGTGCCCAGGCCCAGATAGACACTGTCATCGGCGACCGGGAAGCCAACCGCGCGCAGGTTGGCGATGGTCGCGTCCTTCATCGCCGCGGTGCGGTTGCTGATGTAGATCATGGTCACGCCCTTGGCGGCGGCGGCCTGCGCGAACTGCACTGCGCCGGGCACCGGCTGCGCCTTGCGCTCATCCACCCAGGCTTCCCAGGTCGCGTCGTTGTAGCTGCTGCCGTCGCGCACCAAGCGCGCCTGATACGGCGAGTTGTCCAGCACGGTTTCATCCACATCCACCACCACCGCCGGCTTCAGCTTGGCCGACTGGTGCTTGCCGCCTTCTTCCGGCAGCAGCGCGGTCCAGCTGCCATCGGCAAGCGCCGCGTCGAGCTGTGCAGCGGCCAGCCTCCAGGTCTGCAGCGCGCTGGCCCGGTACTCCTGCGAACGCTGCACCCACAGCACGGCATTGAGGTTGTCATTGGGCGCATTGGCCGGAGCCTCGACGGCATCGGCCGGGGACGGCGAAACGCGGCTCAGCGGCGCGGTCGTGCTACAGGCAGCCAGCGACAGCACGGCGCCGGCCAGCAGGGTCAGGGCGGGGAATCGGGACATGGGAACTACCGGGAATCTTTGAAAACCGCGCAAGTTTACCGGCTTGAGGGGCTAAACCGGGCTAAACCGGGGTCAGAGTGGGGGTTCGGTACGAAACCCCCCGCGGGACCCCGGGGTTGCCCGGGCCGCCGGGTGGGCCCGCCGCGCGG
>NZ_JBSPUF010000003.1:226906-234961 GCF_056861425.1 Stenotrophomonas sp. 21LCFQ19
TGGGGGCAAACCGCGCTCAACCGGGGGGCCGTGGGGGGTTTTCGTACCGAACCCCCACTCTGACCCCGGTTTAGCCCCTGACCCCGGTTTTGCCCCTCAGCTATGCTTGCGCCCCCTAGCAAGACCAGAGCCCGGACCGTGACCGACGCCAGCCAAACCCCCGATTTCCCTCTCCTCGACGCCGCCCAGGCGCGCGTGTTGGGCTGCCTGATCGAGAAGGAGGCCACCACCCCGGATACCTATCCGCTGACGGTCAATGCCACCCAGGTGGCCGCCAACCAGAAAACCGCGCGCGAGCCGGTGATGAACCTGGAAGCCGGCAAGGTGCAGCACGCGCTGCGCCAGCTGGAAGCGCTGGGCCTGGTGCGCCAGCACTTCGCCTCGCGCGCCGACCGCTACGAGCATCTGACCGGCCCCAAGCTCGACCTGCCGCGCCAGCAGGTCGCCCTGCTCGGCTTGCTGCTGCTGCGCGGCCCGCAGACCGCCGGTGAGTTGACGACCCGCAGCGAGCGCATGGCCAAGTTCGCCGATGCCGCCGACCTGCGCCACCAGTTGGACCGCATGCAGCAACGTGGCCTGGTCGTGCAGCTGCCGCGTGCTTCGGGCCAGCGCGAAGACCGCTTCATGCACCTGCTGTGCGGTGCGGTGGATGTGGATGCCCTGGCGGCGCAGTACCGCGCGCCGGCGGGCGCTGCCGTCACGGCCGACAACAGCGCTTTGGAAGAGCGCGTGCAGCAGCTGGAGGCGACCGTCGCAGCACTGCAGGAACAGCTTGCAGCGTTGCAGGAGCAACTGGGCGGCTGAGCCGACTCAGAACGCATTCCGGCCGTAGCCCGGGTAAGCACAGCGCACCCGGGGCCTTTGGCGGAACATCGGAGATCCTAGGGATCCTTGCCCCCGGGTGCGCTGCGCTTACCCGGGCTACGCGGCTGAAACGGGCATGTTGACGAACAGCAGCAGCTGTTCGTCCTTGCCCGGCAGCACCACGGTGCCGTTATCGCGGAAGCCGACCTTCTCCAGCAGCGCGACGGAGCGCGCATTGCCCTGCGAGACGATCGCGCGCAGTTCGCCCAGGCCGAGCGTGCCGCGCGCGTAGGCAAGCACGCCTTGCACGGCTTCCAGTGCATAGCCATGGCCGGTGTAGGCACCAAGCAAGGCGTAACCAACATCCGCACAGGGCAGGCCATCGCGTCGTACCAGCCCAGCGTTGCCCAACCAGGCGCCATCACTGCGGCGTTCAATCGCATACATGCCGAAGCCATTCGCGGCATAACTGCCGAAGGTGTGCTTCTGCACATACTCGCGCGCCTGCTCCAGCGTGCGCACGCCGCGGTCACCGATGAATTCATGGAAGCCCGGCTCGTTGAGCAATTGCAGCATCGCGGCGGCATCGCCGTCGTCGTCACGCAGCAGGCGCAGTTGCAGGCGTTCGGTCTGGATCAGGGACATGGCGGGCTCGGTTTTCGCCCCCTCCCTTTGGCGCAGCCAAGGGGAGGGTTGGGGAGGGGTGCTTTTGGTTTTTGCCGGTAAAGCCTCTGCCGAGCATGGCTCGGCACTACCGCCGTCTCCTTTGGTCAGGTGAGGGCTGAGGGGCTGAGGGGCTGTTTGCGGTAGGCCCCAATCAAAGCGCAAAACCCGGAGCCAAAGCTACCCCCCTCCCAGCCTCCCCCTTGGCTGCGCCAAAGGGGAGGAGACAAGCATCAATCAAACAGTGCCTGGATCGCTGCCAATCCGGCCTTGGCCCGCTCCTGCTTGTGCGCGGCATCGGCCACCGGGTCGGCACCATCGCGCTGGATCTCACCGGCGGGAATCTCATCGAAAAACCGGCTCGGCTTGAGCCGGATGTGCTCGCCGAACTTGCGCGTCAAACGACTGAAGCTCATCCACAGCTGGATCTTGGCGCGGGTGATGCCCACGTACAGCAGGCGCCGCTCTTCCTGCAGATTGCCTTCATCCAGGCTGACCTGGTGCGGCAGCACGCCGTCCTCGCAGCCAACGATAAACACGTACGGGAACTCCAGGCCCTTGGACGCATGCAACGTCATCATCCGCACCTGGTTACCGCCGTCGTCCTTGTCGTTGCGCGAGATCAGCGCCAGCTGCGCGGCCATGTCGGCGGCGCTGGCACCACGCGGGCCGCTCTCGAACCACGACGCCAGTTCTTCCAGATTGTTGGCGCGACGCTCGTAGCCTGCGGTGTCCTTGGCCGCGTGACGCAGTTCGGCCAGCATGCCCGAGTCCTTGGCCACGCGCCGCACCAGGTCGCCGGAACTCATCTGCCGCATGTCCAGGCGCAGCGCGCGCAGGATGTCGGTGAACTTGCTCAGGCTGTTGGCCGCACGCGGGGTGAGCTGGGCAAGCGCGCCCATGCTCTCGGCGGCCTGCGCCATCGGAATGTCTTTCTCGGACGCCAGCTCCGCCAGCTTGGCCAGCGTGCTTGCACCGACATCGCGCTTGGGCGACTGCACCGCGCGCATGAAAGCCGTGTCATCGTCCGGGTTCACGATCAGCCGCAACCAGGCCAGCGTGTCCTTCACTTCCTGCCGTTCCAGGAACACCGTGCCACCGTTGAGGTGATACGGCACACCGACCAGCTGCATCGCTTTTTCCAGCGGACGCGACTGGAAGTTGCCGCGGAACAGGATGCAGAAATCACTCCACGGAATCTTGCGGCTGGTCGCCAGGAAATGGATTTCCGCGGCCACTTTTTCCGCTTCGTGTTCGCTGTTGCGGCACTCCCAGACGCGGATGCGTTCACCGTCAGCCTGGTCGGACCACAAGGTCTTCAGGTGCTCGTGCGGGTTGTGTGCGATCAACGCATTGGCCGCGCGCAGCACGCGGTTGGAACAACGGTAATTCTGTTCCAGCTTGATGATCTGCAGCTTGGGGTAATCCACGCCCATCTGCTGCAGGTTCTCGGGATTGGCACCGCGCCAGGCATAGATCGACTGGTCGTCATCGCCCACGCAGGTGAAGTTGCCGGCGGGCCCAGCCAACTGCTTGAGCAGGCGGTACTGGGCATCGTTGGTGTCCTGGCATTCGTCGACCAACAGATAGCCGATGCGCTCGCGCCAGGCCAGGGCGATATCCGGGTGTTCTTCCAGCACCTGCACCGGCAGACGGATCAGGTCATCGAAATCCACCGCGTTGAACGAGGTCAAACGGGTCTGGTACAGCTCGTAGACCATCGCCGCGTCTTTCTCGCGGTTGCTGCGCGCCGCCGCCATTGCCTGCTCGGGTGACAGGCCGGAGTTCTTGGCCCGCGAGATCAGGTTTTTCATGTCCTCGATGTCGTCGGGCTTGGCGTTGGTACCGCCCAGCAAATCCTTGATCTGCGCGCCGGCATCGTCGGCATCGAAGATGGAGAAGTTGCGCTTCAAACCCACCTGTTCATGTTCAATCTGCAGGAACTTCAGGCCCAAGGCATGGAAGGTGCAGATGGTGACTTCGGCCGCGTCCTCGGCGCGCAGGCGCTTGGCCACGCGCTCGCGCATTTCCTTGGCCGACTTGTTGGTGAAGGTGATCGCGGCGATGCGGCGGGCCGGGTAGCGGCGGATACCGATCAGATGGGCGATTTTCTCGACGATCACGCGCGTCTTGCCGCTGCCGGCACCAGCCAGCACCAGCAGAGGACCTTCGGCGTGCACAGCCGCCGCGCGTTGGGGGGGATTGAGGGAGTCCAGCATGGGGTGGTTTCAGTCGCAGGCAGGCAGTGTAAGCCATCGCCCGTGAGCGCCGGCTGGCGCGGTAAAATGCGGCATGGCCAAGCTCTATTTCTACTATTCGGCGATGAACGCCGGCAAGACCACCACCCTGCTGCAGTCCGCGCACAACTACCGCGAGCGCGGCATGCGCGTCGCCCTGCTGACCCCGCACCTGGACCACCGCGCTGGCACCGGCGTAGTCGCCTCGCGGATCGGCCTGCAGGCCGAAGCCACCACCTTCGAGCGCGATACCGACCTGGAGAAGCTTATCCAGCAGGACATCGCCGCCCACGGCAAGCTCGGCTGCGTACTGGTGGACGAGGCGCAGTTCCTGAGCAAATCACAGGTGTGGCAGCTGTCCGAGGTGGTCGACCAGTTGCGCATCCCGGCGCTGTGCTACGGGCTGCGTACCGACTTCCGTGGCGAACTGTTCGAAGGCAGCCAGTACCTGCTGGCCTGGGCCGACGAGATGCAGGAGATCAAGACCATCTGCCACAGCGGCAAGAAGGCGACGATGACCGTGCGCGTCGACGAGAACGGCTTTGCCGTGCAGGACGGCCCGCAGGTGGAGATCGGCGGCAACGATCGCTATGTGTCGGTGAGCCGCGCCGAGTTCAAGAAAATCACACGCGGTGAAGGGCGGATTGATCCGATGCAGGCGCCGTTGCCGCTGTAAACACGCATTCGCGTATTTACCCCACGGTTTGCGCCGCAAACCGCGGGCCCCGGCTCATCACCACCCAGATCCCCGCGCCTGTCGGCGCGCCCCCCTTGACTCAAGGGGGCTCTAGATTGCAATCGCCAAGCTAACGAGTGCATCCGTAGCTCACTCAGTTTCGAAGCGGCTTGTGAAGCTGAAGGAGATACTGGCTCCTAATCGCGCAAGGCAGGCCAGATCCTCCTTGGAGATGAAACCCCCTTCCTGCTCCTCCGAATCTTTCACTGGCAGCAATAGATCCACTTCAACAAACTCGGGCGCCACATCCAGCAACAGGCGAAGGATGCCCTGCTCACCGCCCATATGCGCGATGACCGCTGGGATCATCGAATACACAGGGGCGGATGGAGGCAGCGAAACCCGCCATAAAGCATAGGACCGTTTCAACGGCGACTGACCCGGCCTGCACACCTGCCCTGCCGAACCCAGACCTTGCGCCTCCACGCCCAACCGCGCAGTCACCTGCTCGGGCCCTGCGGAAAAGCCCCGAAGCGTAAACGTCACACTCCGTTGACGCAGTTTCGGCGGTGTAGGTGCCACTTGGTCTGTACGCATCCATCACCACCAAGGACGAACGAAGCCAGCGCTCCGGGTACCCAGCACTGTGGCGCCTACCCGGCCCCTGATCAATACAACGTCCGCTCCGGCGCACCAGCAGCCGGCGGGCTGTACTGGTACAGCCAGGTTTCGGTCAGGGTCTTGCCGCCGCTGCGCAGGTACAGGCGCACGTCGATCTGCTCGGTGCTGCCATCCGGCGGCACCAGGTCGAACATGGCGCGGTAGCCCTTGATCTCACGCAGCGGGCGCGCCGATACCACTTCCACGCGGCCACGGCTGGTTTCCACCACAGCCTCGACGTCGGCCTTGTCGATCAGGCCGGCCAGTTCGCCGCCTTCAAAATCCACCGCGAAACGCCACGAGAAATACTCGCGCTTCTTGCCGATGATGCCACCCAGGCCGGTGCGGCTGGCCACGCAGTGGGCGAGCGGCGGACGTGCTGGCGGCTCGGCGCCCCAGTACAGGCGATAGCCGACCAACAGTTCCTGGCCCGGCTGCGGCTTGGCCTTGGGGTTCCAGAAAGCGACGATGTTGTCGAAGGTTTCATCGACAGTGGGAATCTCCACCAGCTGCACCGAACCTTCGCCCCATTGCCCCTTGGG
This sequence comes from Stenotrophomonas sp. 21LCFQ19, assembly GCF_056861425.1. Taxonomy (NCBI): domain Bacteria; kingdom Pseudomonadati; phylum Pseudomonadota; class Gammaproteobacteria; order Lysobacterales; family Lysobacteraceae; genus Stenotrophomonas; species Stenotrophomonas sp. 21LCFQ19. Next base: position 232,489 of record NZ_JBSPUF010000003.1, read on the forward strand.
TTCGATCCACAGGCAGGGGCGCTTCTCGTAGAACACGCCGTCGTCCTGGTAATGGTCGAAGTTGCGGTCACGCTGCAGCAGGCCGAAGCCGCGCGGGTTGTTGTCGACGAACATGTTGAAACGCAGGTTGGCCGGGTTGCACAGCGGCCGCCAGATCCACTCGCCGGCACCGTTCCACATCGACAGGCCATCGGTATCGTGGATCTCCGGGCGCCAGTCCCAATCCATGCGGCGGTCGTTCTCGCCGACCTGGTACATGCTGGTGCACGGCGCGATGCCGAGCCGCTCGATTTCCTTGCGCGGGTACAACGCGCTGTCGATGTCCATCAGCAGCACGTCGCCATTGGTGATGGCGAAGCGATAGGCACCGGCCACGCTGGGTGAATCCAGCAGGCCATAAACAACGATGGTGTCCGAATCAGCGGCAGGCTGTTCCAGGTAATAGGCGATGAAGTCCGGGAACTCCTCCGGGCGGCCCATGCCGGTATCGATCGCCAGGCCACGCGCCGACTGCCCGTACTGACCTTCCTTGCCCACCGCGCGGAAATAGCTGGCGCCGAGGAAGGCGGCGAAGTCACGGTCGGTATCGCTGCGGGTATTGAGGCGGAAGCCGGCGAAGCCGAGGTCGGCCGGCAACTCGCCATCGTGGATGCCGCTCTTGCCGTAGTTGAAGGCCGCGCCGTCATAGGCCAGCTCCTGCGCCTTGCCATCGACCACGTCGAACATGCGCACCGGCGAATGGAAGTACAGGCCGAGGTGGAAGAACTTCGCCTGGAACTTGCCGGGCTGGTCAGCCCACAGCGCATGGTCCTGGCGGTAGCCGATGGACTGGTACTGGTCCCAGTCGAGTTTCTCCAGCGCGCCCGGCAGGGTGCGCTTGTGGCTCTTGTACGGCGCCTGCGCCAGCGCACGGGCCTGGCCCTTGAGCGTGGCGAAGTCGAAAGGCTGCGCTTGGCCCAGCCGGCGCAGGCCCAGCTGGGCGGGTTTGCCAGCCGCGCAGGCGCTGAAGGCCGGAAGACCGAATGCCGCCAAGGCGGCAGCGGCGTTGCGCAGGAAGTCGCGTCGTTGCATGGAAAGACGTGCCAGTTGGGGACCGCTGCATGGTAGGCGCAATTACGTGAATCGACAGCCTCGGAGCAGGGGCGGATGAACACCGCCTTCAGCCTTCGGCGAAAGACCTACCCCTCCCCAGCCCTCCCCTTGCCTGCGGCAAAGGGAGGGAGCAGAACCAGGTAGTGCCGAGCCATGCTCGGCATAGGCCTAACCGGTATAGCTACAGCACCGCATGACCGCGCTCTACCGGCAAGCACCCGCCAACTGCAACGCGGCCGCATGCGCACACAGGAATCCACGCTGCGCCGCCTCGTCATCCCCGCCGTCCCACTGCAACAGTGTCCACTGCTCGGATGCCTGCATCCGTTCGCCGGCTTGCAGCTCGCGGTAAGGCGCGTGCACTTCCATCTCCAGCAAGCCCTCGGCGATACCGCCGGCATCCAGATACAGCTCGACCTGGGCCTGCTCGGGATGGATGCTGGCACGCGGCTGCTTGGCAAAACGGATGATCAAGGCCTGGCTGCCGTTGAAGCCTGCCATCCAGCCTACCGTGGGCTGCACGAACCATTTGCCACGCGGCCCCATGCTGCCAGCACCGGCCTGCAGTACCAGCATGCCATTCTCAAAGCGATGGTCCGGCATGCGCGGATCGGGCGCCCCTTCGACACGGATATCGCTGGCCATGCTGACCGGCACGAACACGCGGGTAGCCGGGTGGACGCGGGTGTTGAACCACAGGTCCCAGGCGACCTGCGTGTCACGGATGTTCTGGCCACTGACCTGCAGCTGCACGGTGTCGGCGCGCTCGGGGTCAAGCCGGAATGTCTTCTCCAGTTGCATGCCGGTTACCGGGCTGGCGGCGCCGCGCAGGCGCAGTTGCCCAGCATCGCGCTGCAGCCATTGCGCAGGGGCGAGTGACAGCCATGGGTCCGGCGGCCAGTTGGCAGCAGCAGCCCGCCGTTCGGGGTTGATCTGCTGGTGCAGCCACCACTGCGATTGCGGACCAACCCAGACGTCATGGCCCAGGTAGGCGATGTCATCGCTGCTGGCGTTTACCACCGGATCCGGTTGTGTGCGGACCGCTGCGCCCGTGCGCAGGAAATTGGGTTCGCCGTTGCGCTGCAGCGACAGCACCCGGCCGCCGAAGGCGGAGGTCGCCTGCAATTGCAGCTCACTGCTTTCCAGGACTGCGGCGTGGTCCTCCGCCGGGGTGTCGGGTTGTGCGATCGCCAGTGTTGGCAGCAATAGCAGACAGAGGGTGATTCGATGATGCAGCTGCATTGGGTGCTTCCTGCGGGTCAGTGCGGATCATGGCAGAGCTTGCAGCGGCCGTGCCGCCGTAGTGCCGAGCCAAGCTCGGCAGAAGCTTTACCGGGAATGACGCCGGCCCTCCGGGCGCGGCCCGCAAGGGTGGGCGCTG
>NZ_JBSPUF010000003.1:234971-279152 GCF_056861425.1 Stenotrophomonas sp. 21LCFQ19
TCGGCTGAAGCTTTACCGGTAATGCCGCTGCCGAGCATGGCTCGGCACTACAGGTGAGGCTCTGCCGGTAAAGCCGCTGCCGAGCATGGCTCGGCACTACAGGTGGGACTCTGCCGGTAGAGCTTCTGCCGAGCATGGCTCTGCACTACAGGCGTTCGGCCCTCAGCGCTGGCAGTTCCCGCACCACACCGTTGCGCGCTGGCCAATGCTGGCATAGCGCAGCGCGCGCCCACATTGTTTGCAGTTCTCGCCTTCGCGCCCGTACACCAGCAGCTCCTGCTCGAAGTAACCCGGCGCGCCATCGGGACTGATGAAGTCACGCAGGGTCGTGCCCCCCCGGGTGATCGCATGCCCCAGGATTTCCTTCACCGCATCGGCAAGCCGCTGGTAGCGCGCCCGCGATACCTTGCCGGCCTCGCGTAGGGGATTGATGCCTGCCATGAACAGGCTTTCCGCCGCATAGATATTGCCGACGCCGACGACAATGCCCTGGTCCATCAGGAAGGTCTTGATCGGCGCCTTGCGGCCACGGCTGCGCTGGAACAGATAATCGCCGTCGAACGCATCCTCCAGCGGTTCCGGACCAAGTCCAGCCAGCAGCTCATGCGTTTCACCTGCAGGCTGCCACAACAGGCAACCAAACCGACGCGGATCGTTGAAGCGCAGCAGGCGACCGTCTTCCAGGCTGATATCCACATGGTCGTGCGCACGCACCGGGGTGTCACCGGGCAAGACGCGCAGGCTGCCGGACATGCCCAGGTGCAACACCGCACTTCCCGCTTCAGTATCCAGCAGCAGGTATTTGGCACGGCGACGGATGGCCTCGATGCGCTTGCCCGGCAGCTGCTGTTCGATCTCGGCGGGAATCGGCCAACGCAGGTCCGGCCGGCGCAGGATCACACCGTGGATGCGGCGGTCTACCAGATGTGGTTCCAGGCCGCGTCGGGTGGTTTCTACTTCGGGTAGTTCTGGCATGCGGGCCTCAAAGCGTAGGTATCTGATTGTTCTTGTGGGAACGGCGTGAGCCGTGAAACTGATGATGGCGAATGGCGCGGCGGTATCAACTGCAAAGCGCTACCGGCTGCGGCTGGATTAGTGGCTTCGCGGCTTACACCGCTCCTACAAGCGCACATCCTGGAGCCTTCGTGGATGATTTGTGGGAACGGCGTGAGCCGTGAAGCTGATGGTGGTGAACAGCGGGCCGGTATCGATTGCAATGCGCTATCGGCTTCGGTTGGATGTTTGGCTTCGCGGCTTACGCCGCTCCCACATTCAATGTCCCGTGGCTCAGCGTGGTGGTGCCATCAGCTCGCGGGCACTGAGGTAGCCGTCGCCGTTGGCATCCTGGCGGGCGAAGCGGGCCAGGATCACCTGCCGCTGTTCCTCGCGGCTGATCGGCTTGCCGCGTCCGCCCGGCTGCTCATCCGGCTGCAGGACGCCATCGCCATTGCGGTCCATCTTGTCGAAGGCGTACAGCATCCACTGCAGGTACTCATCCGGGCTGACCCGGCCATCACCATCGCTGTCCATGCGCTGCAGGTAGGCATTGGTGTCCTGTACCTGGGCGATCGCAGGCAAGGAAGCACCAAGCAGGAAAAGGAGGGCAATGGTCTTCATGCAGCGTTGAGCGAATAGCCTTTCAGGCGCGCCGCATACGCCTGCAATGCCGCGCTGCCGCTGGCCTCGGCGTCCTGGCACCACTGCTGCAGTTGGCGCAGGCGCTCGGCGGCGTCATGGCTGCGAGCTTCCAACAACGCCGACAGGCGCGCGCGGTGCTCGACCAACAGCTGGATGCGTGGGCGCTGCTGCACCCAGCTCTGCAACTGCGCGCGGCAATCGGGTTTGAGCCAGCGACCATCATTGACCAGGCCCTTGCGCATGCGCCGCGGCAACAGCTTGCGCAACTTGGCACCTGCTGCTGCAGCCTCTTCCTTCAAAGCCGGTGCGAATACATTGCGCTGGTAATCGGTCATCGCCTGGAAGCGATGCGACAACAATGCCTTCAAGGTATCGGCATCGGGCACGGCGATGTTCGGACGGATGTCCATCGTCGGTGCCACCCGCAGCACCTTGGCCAGGCGCAGGAACTGCAGCAGGCGGATCACCTGCCAACCGATGTCGAACTCCCAGCGCCGCATCGAGAAGCGCGCCGAGCTGGGGAAGGCGTGATGGTTGTTATGCAGTTCTTCGCCGCCGATCCAGAACGCCCACGGGGTGAGGTTGGTCGATGTGTCGGCCGATTCGAAATTGCGATACCCCCACCAATGGCCAAGGCCATTGACCACGCCGGCGGCCCAGAACGGAATCCACGCCATCTGGATCGCCCACAAGGCGATGCCGGACAGGCCGAACAACACGGTGTTGAGCACGAACAGCAGGATCGGGCCGAGATTGGCATGCGGGGTATAGAGCCTGCGCTCGATCCAGTCTTCCGGCGCACCGCGCCCGTATTGTTCAATGTCACCCCGCAGCGTGCGCGCCTCGCGGTACAACTCCACGCCACGCCAGAACACGGTGCGGATGCCCTTGGTGACCGGGCTGTGCGGGTCGTCCTCGGTCTCGACCTTGGCGTGGTGCTTGCGATGGATGGCCACCCACTCGCGGGTGATCATCGAGGTGGTCAGCCACACCCAGAAGCGGAAGAAGTGCGACACCAGCGGGTGGAAATCGACGCCGCGATGGGCCTGGCTGCGGTGCAGGTACAAGGTGACCGCGAAGATGGTGAGCTGGGTGAACACCAGCAGCACCGCCAGCATGCCCCACCAGCCCAGGCCGACGATGCCACCGGTAAGGAAAACGAGCAGGGCGTCGGACATCACGAATACTCCAGGCAGTCGGTGCCAGATGAAACAACTGCTACACATCATGGGGGCTGTCGGCGCAAACTTCATCCACCGGCGGCAGGTCCGTTGGTCGAATCCTCAGCTGCCACCTACTCCTGAATGTCCATTGCACCTGCCGCCGAAGCGGCACCCCTGATCGAACTGGACCATGCCTGCGTCATCCGCGGCCAGGTCCGCGTGCTGCACGAACTGAACCTGCGCATCGAGCAGGGCCAGCACACCGCCATCCTCGGGCCGAACGGCTGCGGCAAGTCCTCATTCATCAAGCTGATCACCCGCGAGCTTTATCCCTTGGCGCGCGCCGACGGCCACGTGCCGGTCAAGGTGATGGGCCAGACCCGCTGGCAGGTGGACCGACTGCGCGCGCAACTGGGCATCGTCACCGGCGATTTGTCCAGCAACCTGTCCAGCATGCCCGGGCTGACCGTCGAGGAAGCGGTGATCGCCGGCTTCTTTGCCAGCTTTGTGGTGCCTGCGCACCGCGATGTCACCGATGCCATGCGCCAACGCGCGCGGCATGCGTTGGAACTGGCGCGTGCCCTGCCCTTGCTCGGCCGCAGCTATGCCGAGCTGTCTGCCGGCGAAACCCGCCGCGTGCTGATCGCCAGAGCGCTGGTCAACCAGCCCAAGGCCTTGCTGCTGGACGAGCCGTCCACCGGCCTGGACCTGATCTCGCGCCAGCATCTGGTCGACAGCATGCGCAACCTTGCCCAGCAGGGCATCACCCTGGTGCTGGTCACCCACCACATCGAGGAGGTGATCCCGGAGATCAACCGGGTGGTGCTGATGAAGGGTGGTCGGATCTTTGCTGATGACAGTCGTGCTGAGCTGCTGCGCTCGGGGCCGCTGTCGGAAGTGTTCGGCGGCCCGATCGAGGTGCGCGAGGATGATGGGCGGATGTCGGCCTGGGTGGGCAGTTTGTAAGTTGGCGATTGCTTGAAAGGCAAAAGCACCCCTCCCAAACCCTCCCGGCCCGAGGCATAGCCTTCGGTCGTTCATCAGGCCGCGCGCCAATGGCGCGCAAGCAGGCCTTCTTCACCCCCTGCGCGTTGCGCAAGGGAGGGAGCTCTGGCCCCTCCCCTTTGGCGCAGCCAAGGGGGAGGCTGGGAGGGGGTGGCTTTGGCCGTTGCTTGTGCTGGTTGCTGAAGCTCATGCGAAGAGCCCCCTCCCCAGCCCTCCCCCGCGCTACGCGCAAGGGAGAGAGCACGGCCAAGCCGTTGGTGCGATGATGCCCGTCCGCTCCCGTAATCCCCTTGTCGTCGCAATGTCACTTCCTGCTTCCCCGCTGCGCGTTGGCGCAGCCCTCGCGCTGGCCGCCGTGCTCAGCGCCTGTTCCAGCACCCCTACCCTGTCCTCCACTTCGGGCGGCGACTCCAGCAGCAAGGCCACCGGCTATCTGACCGGCACCGCCATCCCCGACAGCCTCGCCCTGAGCCCGGCACCACCGGCGCCCGGCTCGGCATCGGCACAGCTGGATGACGCCGTCGCCAGCCAAGCCCTGAGCATGCAGGGCAGCGCGCGCTTCGCGCAGGCACATACGGACGCCGACCTGAGCTTCCCGGCCGGCGCCGACCAGTTCAGCTGCGCGCTGGGCGTGGCGGTCACCGCCAAGACCACGCCGGTGCTGTACCGCCTGCTGGAACGCAGCCGCATCGACGCCAGCGCCGCCACCAAGGCAGCAAAGACGCACTACCAGCGGCCGCGCCCGTTCATGGTCAACAACGCGCCGACCTGTACGCCCGACGATGAGGAAGGCCTGCGCAAGAGTGGTTCCTACCCGTCCGGCCACACGTCGATCGGCTGGGCCTGGGGCCTGATCCTGTCGGAAATCGATCCCGACCATGCCACCGCCTTGATCGAACGCGGCCGCAACTACGGCCACAGCCGTCTGGTCTGCAACGTGCATTGGTATAGCGATGTGCAACAGGGCCAGTTCATGGGCGCGGCCACGGTCGCGCGCTTGCACGACAACCCGGCGTTTGTCGCCGATCTGGCCAAGGCACGCGAAGAGCTTGCCCATGCACGCACGCTCAATCTGCCGCTGCCACGCGATTGCGCCGCAGAAACCGCAGCGCTGACCTCGGACATCCCCGAAGCGCGCTGAGCAGTCCTACCTGTAGTGCCGAGCCATGCTCGGCATCGCGGTCCTGGCAATCCGCTTTTGTAGGAGCGGCGTCAGCCGCGAAGCTGGCATTGCTTCAATCGCAGGCATATCGGCAATCTGGCTGACCATCAGCTTCGCGGCTGACGCCGCTCCTACAGGAGCTTCGGCAGGCTATCGGTAACGCCCCAGCCGAGCATGGCTCGGCTCTACAGTGGCCGAGATGGTTTCCGACGTCACTGCCTGCCACTGCGCTGTGCGTCCAAGGTTACAGTCCGGGGTCCTCTCATTACGGGACCTCTCATGCCTGTACTCCTTCGCAGTCCACGCCTGCATGCGCTGTTGCTCGCCGCATTGCTGCCCTTCGCCGTACAAGCACAGACGCCGCGTCTGATCGGCTATGTGATGGACAGCCCCGAGCCGTTGCAATTGTCCGCGCAGAAACTCGATGTGGTGAACTTCGCCTTCGCCGTGGTTCGCCTCGACGGCAGCGTCTACCTGCCCGAGAACGTCGATCCGGCACGCCTGCACGCCGTGGTCGCCAAGCGCGCGGACAACCCGTCATTGCAGATCGTGTTGTCGATTGGTGGCTGGGGTGCCGGCAACTTCTCCGAGGCCGCCGCCACTGCACCGGCACGCGCACGTTTCATCGACAGCAGCGTCGCGTTGATGCACCAGTTCAAACTCGACGGCCTGGACATCGACTGGGAATACCCCACGCTCGGTGATGCCGACATCAGCCACAGCCCGGATGATCGCCACAACTTCACCGTGCTGCTGGAAGAACTGCGCGCGCGCCTGGACCGCGAAGGCAACGGCAAGCGTCATTACCTGCTGACCATCGCCGCTGCCGAAGGCCGCGCCGCCGAAGGGCTGGAGCTGCCGCGCATCGCCGAGTCGTTGGATTGGATCAACCTGATGACCTACGACTTCTATGGCAGCCTGACCAAGACCACCGGTCACCATTCCGGGCTTGCGCGTTCCTCGCTGGCTACGCCGCAGGGCCGTACTACCGTGGATGCGGTGAAGTATTTCCTCGATGCCGGCGTGCCTGCCGGGAAGATCAACGTCGGCGTGCCGTTCTACGGCCGCACGTTTGGTGATGTCGGCACGGACAACAACGGCCGCTTCCAGAAGTTCACCAAGGAAGGCGGCTTCATCACCTGGCGTGACATCGTCCATACCCGCCTCAATGCGCCGGGGTGGCAACGTCATTGGGATGACGAGGCGCAGGTGCCGTGGCTATGGAACGCCAGCGAGCGACGCATGATCAGTTACGACGATCCGCAGTCGCTGCTGATCAAAGCCAACTACGTGAAGCAGCAGGGCCTTGGCGGCGTGATGTATTGGGAGCAGCGCGGTGATGACAACGAGCAGTTGCTTGATGTGTTGCATGAGGCGTTGCGCGCTGACCCGGTAGTGCCGAGCCATGCTCGGCAGGAGCTTCACCGGTAACGCCCCAACCGTAGTGCCGAGCCATGCTTGGCAGAGGATTTACTGCCACCCTTTTGTGGGAGCGGCGCTGGGTGGCCTAGGGCCATAAGCCGCGAAGCCTGCATTGCTTGAATCGCAGGCACTACCGCAGTCTGGTCGGCTATCGGCTTCGCGGCTTATGGCCCTAGGCCACCCAGCGCCGCTCCCACACGATGTTTGGCGTGGCTATCGGTAACGCCTCTTGCCGAGCATGGCTCGGCACTACAGGAATGCAGAAGGCGCGGATTGCTCCGCGCCTTCTTCGTTGCATCACACAAACCTGAGCTTAGAAGCGGGTCTTGAACTCCACGCCCCACAGACGCGGCTCGTTGATGAAGCCGGTGAGGTTGTTGAAGTCGATGCCGCCGGTGGCGCGGATCTGGTTGGTGATGTTGCGGCCGTACAGCGCCACGTCGTAGTCACCGTCATTCCACTGGTAACCCACGCGCATACCGCCTTCCAGCAGCGACTTGCCGGTGAATTCCTTGGACTCATACAGGAAGAAATTCACTTCGCTGCGGTACGCCCAGTCGGTGAACACGTACAGCTGGGTGCCATCGGCCAGCGGCAGCGACCAGCGTGCGGTCATGTTGTGGGTCCACTCCGGTGCCTGCGGCAGCGAGTTTCCGTTGATCCGCGCCTTGCCGTTGATGACCGGGTCGGTCACGGTGCAGGAGAAGCACGGCGCCACGTCCAGGTCCGAATCCTTGATCTCGGTATGGTTGTAACCGCTGCCAAGGGTGACCAGCAGGTTGTCGGTCAGGTAGGCCTGCAGGTCCAGCTCGAAGCCCTTGCCTACGCTCTTGTCGGCATTGAGCAGGATGTTGGCATTGCCATCAACACCACCCACGGCGGTCAGCTGCTGATCCTTGACCCGGTAGTGGTAGACGCTGGCGTTCAAGCGCGCACGGTTGTCCCAGAAGTCCGCCTTCACGCCGGCTTCGAAGGACAGCACGGTCTCAGGATCGGCCACAGTCTTGTTGTTGAAAGCGCCAGCGGACTGGATCGAGCTGCCACGGAAGCCGGTGGCGACGCGGCCGTAGACGTTGACCGTGTCATTGACCGCGTAGGTAGCCGAGAAGTCCCAGTTGAACTTCTTGTCCTTGGTCGAGGCCGACAGGTAGGGATCAACAGCATCACCCTTGGCGTAGGCGTCCTGCTGCGCGGCAAGCAGACCGGCGAGGTCGCACTTGGCGATACCCGGGGGCGTGGTCTGGGTCGGTGCAATGCACGGCGAGAAGCCAGTGTTCCAGTAATCCTTGACCTTCAAGTCCTTCTTGTCGACGGTGTAACGCACGCCGGCGCGCAGTTCCAGCTTGTCGGTCGCCTGGAAGTTCAGGCCGCCGAACACCGCCCAGGCATCATTGGTCTGGTTGATGCGCTGGAAGCCGTCCTGCTTGCTGCCGTTGGTGCTGTCGTAGCTGACGCTGTCGACGTCGTAGTCTTCCTTGAAATAGAACACGCCGGCCTGCCAGTTCAGCGGGCCTTCGTTCTGCGATTCAAGACGCAGCTCCTGGGTCCACTGCGAGTGGCTGGGGATGCCATCGGCGGTTTCCGAGGCGAACGGCACGTCTTCGGTGAAGTACGGGCCGGAGGTGCCGTCGATGTCGCCGACGCTGAAGGTATCGACGGTCTCGTAACCGGTGATCGAGGACAGCTTGTAGTTGCCAAGGTCCCAGCTCAGGCGTGCATTGGCACCGCTGCTGTCGAGCTCGGAGTGGTTCAAACCATCGATCGAGACCTTGTTCTCGTCGAAGCCGGGCACGAAGTCGTTGCTGCCCTTCTTGAAGATGTTGCCGCGGAACAGGCGCGCGGTACCGTTGAGGTGACGCTTGTGTGCGCCCAACAGTGCTTCGAAATTGTCGCCTTCGTACAGGAACTGCGCACGCACGGCCGATTCGTCATAGCCTTCCAGGCCGTCGTTCGGGCCGGTGCCGGTGTTCTTCACCCAGTCGTCGCGGCGCTGGTACAGGGCCGACACGCGTGCCGACCAGCGCGCGCTCAGCGCGCCACCGACGGCGGCTTCCACGTTCCACAGGTTGTCACTGCCGTAGCCGACCTTGCCGTAGCCCTCGAACTCCTGCGACGGACGCACCGAGTCGAACTTGACCACGCCAGCCGGCGTGTTGCGGCCGAACAGCGAACCCTGCGGGCCGCGCAGCACTTCCACCTGCTCCACGTCGAAGATCGGGAAGCCCTTGAGGATCGGGTTTTCCTGCACGATGTCGTCATACACCAGCGAGACCGGCTGCGAGGTGTTGAGACGGAAGTCGGTGTTGCCGTAGCCGCGGATGTAGAAGCGCGGGAAGGCACGGCCGAACGAGGATTCGATGTTCAGGCTGGGCACGCGGCCGGACAGGTAACGCACGTCGGTACCGCCGGAAGCCAGCGCGTCGAGCTTCTCGCCGCTGACGGTGCTGATCGACACCGGCACGTCCTGGATGTTTTCCACCTTGCGTGCGGCGGTGACCTTCACCGCATCCAGCGTGGCGGCTTCCTTCTGGGCCGGGGTCGCATCCTGCGCGGCAGCGGTGAGTGGCAGTACGGCGAGAACGGCGACAAACAGCGGATGCGCTGCCGGCAGGCGGCGGCGGACGGTACGGGTCGGGGACATGGCGGAGAAGGGCCTGTTGAGGAGGAATGGGGAACTGCGCCTAGCATGGAATTGTTGCAGTACAACATTCGTATCGCAATCGTTCAGGTATTCAGCGGCATGACGCCTGTCAGGGGTAACCGCCCCTTCCGCCGCATAGACTGGGGGCTTCCTTCCCGCCCAGGCACGTTGTCATGACCCAGTGGTATTTCCATATTCCCGGCCAGGCCGACCGCGTCGGCCCCTTGGACGACGAGGCCGCGCGTCGCTTTGCCCAGGGCAGCCGCCAGGCACTGGCCTGGCGCGAGGGCATGCAGGGCTGGCAGGCGGTGACCGAGATCGCCGACTTCGGCGGCCAGGCCGGCCCGCCGCCGACCCCGCCGCCGGTGGGTGGCAGGGGCAACCGTGCCGACGATATCGACTTCCGCATCATCGGGCATGAGATGCAGTTCGTGGAAATCGAACTGGACCCGGGCGAAAGCGCGATTGCCGAGGCCGGCGCACTGATGTTCAAGGATTCCACGGTACAGATGGACACCGTGTTCGGTGACGGCCGCCACGAGGGCCAGGGCGGCGGCTTCATGGACAAGCTGATGTCGGCCGGCAAGCGCGTGATCACCGGCGAGAGCCTGTTCGCCACCGTGTTCACCCACACCGGCAACGGCAAGGCCAAGGTCGCCTTCGCCGCGCCCTATCCCGGCACCGTCATCCCCATGAAGCTGGACCAGCACGGCGGCAAGCTGATCTGCCAGAAGGACAGCTTCCTGGCCGGCGCGCGCGGCGTGCAGGTTGGCGTGCACTTCCAGCGCAAGGTGATGACCGGCCTGTTCGGCGGCGAGGGTTTCATCATGCAGAAGCTCGAAGGCGACGGCTGGGTATTCGTGCACGCCGGTGGCTGCGTGGTGGAACGCGAGCTGGCTGCAGGCGAACGCATCGATGTGGATACCGGCTGCGTGGTCGCCTACCACGCTGGCGTGGACATGGATGTGCGCCGTGTCGCTGGCCTGAAGAGCATGTTCTTCGGTGGCGAAGGCGTGTTCCTGGCGACCCTGACCGGCCCCGGCAAGGTGTGGCTGCAGTCACTGCCGTTCTCCCGCCTGGCCGGCCGCATGTTTGCCGCCGCACCGCAGGGCGGTGGCCAGAGCCGCGGTGAGGGCTCGGTGCTGGGTGGGCTGGGTCGCTTGCTGGATGGTGACAACAAGTTCTGAGCTGAATCGCTTGCGTGATATGACATCCACGTGTGGACCGTATGTCGATACTTACGGTGCCGGCACGTGGATGTCATGCCGCATTGCAGCTCCCAATTGGCTACGTTCAATTAAGCCAAGCCAGCACTGTGCCTATGCATACCCAGGTAGCTCTTCTGCTTTTCACTTGGGGTACGCAGCAGCCTCATCCCCGGTCGGATCCCAAGCTGTTCGTACTTGCCCTCCAATTCGTCGGCGATCAGCATCGTTCCGTCTTCAGCGAACGAAACAAGACCGCGATCGAACAGTGCGTCCAATGTCGCCACCAAAGGAAGACCGTTCTCCGGGTCGAGTTTTTCCTCGTCGTTCGCCTTGTTCCAGGCAACGATATGGGACGCCCGCAGCGCCTGCAGAACCCCAGATCCGGTAACAGCACAACATCCACCCCATCTGGTGAGAACCTGATCCCGGAACTTTCCTTGACCTATTCTCGCATCGACCATCTGCTTGCGGACTGTTGGTTCAAGATTATTCGACGCCGCAATACGCAGGATATCGTCGGAAGCAGCCTGGTCGATTTCGACTAGGCCGGCTCCCTCCATCCGCTGTGCCAGCTCAAGCTTTGTTGCGGACCATTGCAAATACTTCTGCAACTCATCCCGATCTTCCACAACACGCCCAAGCTCGAATCGCTGGTGGTAGCTATACCTCTCACCTTCCAGCGCTGCTCGCAGTTTTTTGTCCTCGAAGCGCAAGCCAAAGGTAACGTTTGCGCCGGATGATTTCGGCCCATAGAACGCGAATACCGGCTTGTTTCGGCCTGCTCGATAAGTACCAAAAATCACGCATTGAGTGGGACCACGCAAAGTACCTGCCCAAACGTCATGCCGCGGAAACACAGTACGAATCATCCCGAGGATGGAATCAACGCCATTGCGCTCTGCAATATGGAACGAACCCAGACGACCTTTATCGAAGACAACCTGTTCAACCGCACCTGCATCCATTCATTCGCTCCAAGATTGAACTCACCGGACCTGCATGATTGCAGGCCCCACCCAGGCCCATGCGCCTGGATAAACCATCCAAATTGACACAACTGCTTTGCGTTATCGGCGCACAGCGCAAGAAGTTGACCCTGCGATTCAAAGCAGAGAAGGTCTGCTGATGCTCTCCAAGCACTTGACGTGCCCATGCCACAACCTGGCCTGTTACTTCCCATTGAACGATTTGGAGCTATGCTGGCGCCCTTTCCAACACCCCTGTTCATCATGAAAGCGCGCAACGTCCGTCTGCTGCTGTCCCTTTCCCTGTTTGGCCTGCTGGCAGCCTGCGGCGGTGAGAACACCAAGCCCACCCCGCCGGCAGCGGTGCAGCCGACCACGCCGGTAAGGCCGGTCAAGATCGGCGTGGCACTGGGCGGTGGCGCGGCCAAGGGGTTTGCCCATATCGGCGTGATCAAGATGCTGGAGGCCAATGGCTTCGAGCCGGTGGTGGTGTCCGGCACCAGCGCCGGCAGCGTGGTCGGTGCCCTGTATGCCAGCGGCATGAACGCCTTCCAGATGCAGCAGAAAGCCGTCGCACTGGATGAAGCCAGCATCCGCGATATCCGCCTGTTCTCCGGTGGCCTGGTGCAAGGCCAGAAGCTGCAGGACTACGTCAACGCGCAGGTCGGCAACAAGCGCGCCGAGCAGCTGCAGAAGCCATTCGCCGCAGTCGCCACGCAGCTGGAAACCGGCGAACGCGCGGTATTCGTGCGCGGCAATGTCGGCCAGGCGGTGCGGGCGTCCAGCTCCATCCCCGGCGTGTTCGAGCCGGTGATCATCGGTGGCAAGAGTTATGTTGACGGCGGCGTGGTCAGCCCGGTGCCGGTGGATGCGGCCAAGCAGCTGGGTGCCGAATTCGTTATCGCAGTGGATATTTCCAGCCGCGCCACCGGCCAGCGCCCGACCGGCCTGCTGGGTGCGGTGGGCCAGTCCATCACCATCATGGGCCAGCGCCTGGGTGAGCAGGAACTGGCGCGCGCCGACGTGGTGATCCGCCCGGCGGTGCTGGACATCGGCGCAGCCGATTTCGAGCAGCGTGGCCGCGCCATCCTCGAAGGCGAGAAGGCCGCGATGGCCGCAATGCCGCAGATCCGTGCGGGCATTGCCCGCCTGCAGCAGGCGCGTGCTGCCAGCGCGCGCAATGCCGATGCACGCGCCGCCGCCGTACAGGCCGAAGCGCACCAGCGCTGCCAGGACAGCCGCAGCCGCATCGAAAAACTGCGTGGCATCGAGAAGAACTGCAGCGCCCCAGCGCGCTGAGGTTTGAAGCCCCTCTCCAATGGGAGAGGGGTTGGGGTGAGGGTACGGTTGAAGCGAGTTGCTGCAGGGTGTTCCATTGGCTTCGCCCCTTACCCTCATCCGCCCCTGCGGGGCACCTTATCCCGCAGGGAGAAGGAACTTCCTTACCGCCCCAATTGCGACAGGGGCAGGGCACGGAACTCCTTCACCGTGCGCAGCACGAAGCTGGAATTGACGTCGGCCACACCGGCTGCGTTGAGCAGCTTGTCGAGCAGGAATTCCGAGAAATGGTCCAGGTCGCGCACGTAGACCTGCAGCAGATAGTCCATGTCGCCGGTCAGCGCATGGCAGGCCACTACTTCATCCCATAGCTGCACCGCCTGCACGAAGTGATCGATCGCCGCCTGGCCGTGCTTGGACAACTGCACGCGCACGAAGGCCTGCAGGCCCAGCCCGATCGCGCGTGGCTCCAGCCGTGCGCCATAACCGGCGATCACGCCTTCCGCTTCCAGCCGCTGCACCCGCCGCAGGCAGGCCGACGGCGAAAGATTCACCCGCGCCGCAAGCTCAGCGTTGGTGGCGCGGCCATGCTGCTGGATTTCGACCAGAAGCCGCAGATCCGTGCGATCAAGATTCACCGACGCCATCTTTGTTGCTCCGCACCATTGAATGGACGCAACAATATTGCGTCATAACCAACTGACAGCGCAATTACGCACACCTGTTGCGCGGCAGGCTTCCTACCATGCGGTTATCTATTCCCTTCAGGAGCTGCCGCCATGGAAGCCAACCCGCGCCGCGTCGAACACCAACAGACCGACAAGGGTTACGTGCCGGTCTATACCACCGCCGTGGTGGAGCAGCCCTGGGACGGCTACAGCGCCGACGACCATGCCACCTGGAGCACCTTGTACCAGCGCCAGCGCGAGCTGCTGGTTGGCCGTGCCTGCCAGGAGTTCCTCGACGCCCAGGACGAAATGGGCATGAGCGAGCACATGATTCCGCGCTTCGACCAGCTCAATGAAGTGCTGGGCGCGGCCACCGGCTGGACCCTGGTCGGGGTGGAAGGCCTGCTGCCGGAACTCGATTTCTTCGATCACCTGGCCAACCGCCGCTTCCCGGTGACCTGGTGGATCCGCCGCCCGGACCAGATCGACTACATCGCCGAACCCGACCTGTTCCACGACCTGTTCGGCCACGTGCCGCTGCTGATGAACCCGGTGTTCGCCGACTACATGGCCGCCTACGGCCGAGGTGGCGTCAAGGCGCATGCGATCGGCCCGGACGCGCTGCAGAACCTGACCCGCCTGTACTGGTACACGGTGGAGTTCGGCCTGATCAACACCGCCGAGGGCCTGCGCATCTACGGCGCTGGCATCGTCTCCTCCAAGGGCGAGTCGCTGTACTCGCTGGAGTCGGCCGCGCCGAACCGGATTGGCTTCGACCTGGAGCGGATCATGCGCACCCGCTACCGCATCGACACCTTCCAGAAGAGCTACTTCGTCATCGACGGCTTCGAACAGCTGATGGCCGCGACCGAACCGGACTTCACCCCGATCTACGCACGCCTGGCCAACGCCGAACATCTGCCTGCCGGTGACGTGCAGGAAGGTGACACGGTGTTCCAGCGCGGCAGCGGCGAAGGCTGGGCTGACGGCGGCGACGTCTGAGCCAACACAGATCGCTGCAACGGAAGAAGCCGCCCAAGGGCGGCTTCTTCGTCTGCGTCCCACGTAGCCCGGGTAAGCAAAGCGCACCCGGGGCTCACAGAATCATGCAGCTCACTGCGCCGCCTTGGCCACCCGCCGACCGCCGTACTTGCGGTCCAGGTAGACGCCAACCAATACCGCCACCAGCAACGGTGCCGCCCACGGGAACAGCTCGATCAGCAATGCCGGCACCGTGGTATGGCTGTGCAGCCACTGCCATACCGGCCGCATGCCGATGCCGAGGAAGGCCACATGGGTAGCGATGCCCGCACCCAGGATCGACTGGTAGTGCTGGCGGAACGCCCAGTCCGGACGCGACGGGCCACGGCGGGCGAACTTCAGCATGCGCCAGCCCACCCACAGGCCAATCGACGAGAAGCCCAGGAACAGGGGCTGGCGATGCTGGATGCCGGTGCCCACCACCACCAGGGCCAGGATCACCATCGGCCACAGCGCCAGATGCCAGCCCGGCCGTGACACCAGCTGCTTCCAATCGCGCTTGTCGGTGACCGCACGCCAGGCCAGCCACGTCGCGTTGCCGGTGATCGCCATCAGGTAGGCCAGGAACAAGGCCGACAACGGCTGCTGGCGGAAGAAGGCGAACTGGACGGTGATCGGCAGCGCGGTAACCACGATCACCGCCATCGCCACCAGATACACCTTGCCCAGCAAACGATGCCGGGGCGAGCCTTTCTTCATGAACGCCGCCGACCAGAAGCCAACCAGGGCGACCACGCCGGCCAGCACATGCAGCGCAACGATCAGGGAATATCCGGGCATGACAGCGATCTCTTCGGTGGTGGCCGGCGAATGCGATGGCCTATGCACAGCGTGCGTTTTCGGGCGCACGCACGGCAGTCGCGGCAGTCATTGATCGACCCTGCCGGAAGTCACTTTCTGCTCCGCCCCCCTTGCCGCTGCGGCCTGCGCCCACCAGCATGCGTGTATGGAAATCACTCCCCGTTCGCGCTGGCACAGGCTGCTGCACCCGCTCAACCTCGCCGGCCTGCTGACCTGGCTGGCGGTAGCGGCCACCCTGCCCTATGGCTCCGCCGAGCAACTCGCCCTGCGCTGGGGCAGCGCTTTGCTGTTCCTGGTCGCCTTTCTGTTTGCTGCCAGCTACGAGCGTCCCTCGGCGCAACGCAGCGTGGCGCTGCTGGTCGAGGCAGTGGCGGCGCTGGCGGTGATCCGCCTGGCCGCCAGCAGCGGTGTGGCGCCCGCCCTGCTGGTGATGCTGGCCGCGCAGGTGGCGATGAGCTGGCCACTGCGTATCACACTGGTGATGATGCTGCTGGTCAACCTGGGCATGTACCTGGTGTTGCGCGAGGTGCACAGTCACCCGGCCGCGGTGGTGCTGATCTTCGCCGGCTTCCAGGCTTTCGCCATGCTCACCACGCACTACGCAAGCAGCGCCGAACAGGCGCGCGACCGACTGGCACTGGTCAACGCCGACCTGCTGGCCACCCGCGCCCTGCTCGCCGAGAGATCGCGCGACATGGAGCGGCTGCGGCTGTCGCGTGAACTGCACGATGTGGCCGGGCACAAGCTCACGGCGCTGAGGTTGCACCTGCGCGCGCTTGCCGGCCGCACGGACGCAGCGCCTGAGCTGGCCCTGTGCGAACAGCTGTCCGCCGAGCTGCTGGGCGATATCCGCGCCGTGGTGCATTGCCTGCGCGACAGCGGCCAGCTCGACATGGATACCGCCCTGCACGCACTGGCCGCACCCTTGCCACGCCCACGCCTGCAGCTGCAGTTGGATGACGACGTACAGGTCAGCGATACCGCCAAGGCCGAAACCCTGCTGCGCTGCGTGCAGGAGGCGCTGACCAACAGTGCACGCCACAGCGATGCCAAGGTACTGCAGGTTACCCTGCAACGCCGTGACAGACGCTTGCTGCTGGCGATGGAAGACGATGGCCAGTTGCGCGGCGAACCACGCCCTGGCAATGGCCTGACCGGCATGCGCGAACGCGTGGACGAACAAGGCGGCAGCCTGCAGCTGCAACGTGCGGCTTCCGGTGCCCTGCAGATTCGTGTGGAATTGCCGGCATGAACGACTCCCCCCGCATTGCCCTGGTCGACGACCAGGCCCTGATCCGCGCCGGCCTGCGCGCCCTGTTGCAGCAGCTTGGCATCACCATCGTGTTCGAAGCCGACAGCGGCGACGCCCTGCTCGAACAGATCGCGCAGCAGCCGGTGCAGTTGATCCTGTCGGACATCCGCATGCCCGGCATGGACGGCATCCAGGCCTTGAAGGCCCTGCGCGGGCGCGGCGATCAAACGCCGTGCGTGTTCCTGACCACCTTCGACGAGAGTGATCTGCTGTTGCGTGCCACCGAGGCCGGTGCGCAGGGTTTCCTGCTGAAGGATGCAGCCCCGGAAGACCTGCACGACGCCATCGGCCGCGCCATCGCCGGGCAGACCTTGTTGCAGCCGGTAAGTACCGATGCGGTACGGCAGCGCTATCGCTACCACGCCGACGATGCGCCGAAGGAGTTGTTCACCCAGAAGGAAGTCGCGGTATTGCGGCTGATGGCCGGCGGCTACAGCAACCGCGAGATCGCCGGCAGCCTGTTCCTGGCCGAAGGCACGGTGAAGAACTACGTGTCGACCATCCTCGACAAGCTCGACACCCGCGACCGCACCCGCGCAGTGTTGAAAGCCATCACCCTGCGGGTGATCTAGCGCTATCGAACGAAGCCGTAGTGCCGAGCCATGCTCGGCAGGGCTTTGCCGTTAACCTGTCCGCCATTGTGGGAGCGGCGTAAGCCGCGAAGCCGGTGGACCTCCAGATTGCGGAAATGTCGGTTGTTCCAGCGTTGTTAGCTTCGCGGCTGACGCCGCTCCTACAACCGGTGCACAGGTAGAGCCCCTGCCGAGCACGGCTCGGCACTACGGCGCGGCTGCGCTGCGCACCTCAACTGTCACGTGCACGATCTCCTCGTGGATCGCCAAGGCGCGATGGAACACTTCCGGCGCCACCGCGGTTTCGGTCACCACTTCCATCGCACAGGCATAGCGGCCACGGCCAACCTGCCAGACATGCAGGTCACTGATCCGGGCAGGCACCTCGCCCTGCTCCACCGCCTCGCGGATCTCGGCCACCACCGGCGCGTCCATCTCCGCATCCAGCAGCACGCCGCCGGTCTGCCTGATCAGACCCCAGGCCCAGACCGACACCAGTACCGCGCCAACGATGCCCATCAGCGGGTCCAGCCAGGAGGCGCCGAAGTACAGGCCACCGAGCAGGGCGATGATCGCCAGCACCGAGGTCGCCGCATCGGCCAGCACATGCAGGTAGGCCGAGCGCTGGTTCAGATCATGGTGATGATGATGGTGGCCGCCATGCGCGTGGTGGTCATGCCCATGATCGTGACCATGATGATGGTGTTGATCGCGCAGCCACCATGCACACAGCAGGTTCACCGCCAAGCCGACCACCGCGATCGCAATGGCCTGCTGGTAGTGGATGGGACTGGGTTTGAACACGCGCAGGATGGACTCGAAGGCCATGATCGCGGCAACCCCCAGCAACAGGATCGCGCTGGTGAACCCCGCCAGAATCTCGATCTTCCAGGTCCCGAAGGCAAAACGTGGATCATCGCGGTAGCGCCGTGCGCAGGCATAGGCAAACGCCGCCAAACCGAGCGCCAGCGCATGCGAGCTCATATGCCAGCCATCGGCCAGCACCGCCATCGAGTTGAACCACCAGCCGCCGACGATCTCGATCACCATCATCACAATGGTCAGCACCATCGCGCACCGGGTGTTCTTCTCCGCCATCGGATTGCCTTCGCTGAAGGCATGGCTGTGGCGGCGGGATTGGGCGAGCGCGTCGAGTTGCATGGCAGTGGGTTGGGAGAAGGACGGCGTGATTCTATACCCCCAAGGGGTATATGATGCCAGCCATGGCTCATATCCAACGCGACAAGAAGAAACTACTGACCCGGGTGCGGCGCATCGCCGGCCAGGTAGCGGCCCTGGAACAGGCACTGGAGAACGGCGACGACTGCGACGGCGTGCTGGTGCAGATCGCCGCCGCCAAAGGCGCCATGCACGGGCTGATGCTGGAAGTGATGGCCGGCCACCTCAGCGACCATGTCGTCGCCGAAAAGGACCCGGCCAAGCGCGCGCAGGAAGCCGAGGTGCTGCTGGAGCTGATGAAGCGCCACGCAAAATGACCGGTAGTGCCGAGCCATGCTCGGCAAGGGCGTCACCCGCAAGCCATCAGCGCTTGTGGGAGCGGCGTCAGCCGCGAAGCTGACGAACCATCAGATTGCCAACACCTCGGTGATTGCAGCATTGCCAGCTTCGCGGCTGACGCCGCTCCTACAGCTGGTTTGCCGGCACGGCCTCTGCCGAGCATGGCTCGGCACTACCTTTTGACCAGACGCTGTCGGTATGGCCTTGCTGCAGGCGCATCCGCGTTCGTCTGGCGATGTACAGCATCACCGGCACTGACAGCAGTGCGGTCAGGTCGATCGGCCAGCTGCCGGCGTGGTACCAGCTTCCGCCTATTCCAAAGGCACCAGCAATGCTCGACAGCGGAATCGCCAACGTACACAGCGCACTCAAGCGCAGCAGTTCCACCGCAGCACGCGGCGCACCGCGCAGGAACGCCCAGGCGATGGCGGCGACGAATACCGCGTAGTAGATGCCCGTGTGCCAGGCCTTCAGATCGGTGACCAGCGACGGCAGCCATTTGGTGGCAGCGATGCTGGCCGATATGCCGGCCACGCAACCCAGCGAGACGCCAACCGTCAGGCAGGCCAACACCCAGGCCGAACGCTTCTGCACCGGCGTCTCCGCACCCTTGCGCTTGCGTCGCCGCGATTCCACCCACAGCAGGTTGCCGGTGTAGAACAGGGCAGCGCCGGCCAGGCCCATCAGCAGGTACAACCAACGCACCGGGTTGCCACCGAAGCTGCCGAAATGCAGCGCGAAGAACGCATTGACCGCGCCGTTCCAGCCATCCATGTGGCCAGGCAGGTCATGCGCATCCACCTCACCGCTATACGGATCCAGATGGGTGCTGGCATACACCCGCGCACGCGTGCCATGGCGGATATCCAGTCCGGTCACCGTTGCTTCAACATGGCCGTCCTTGTTCTGGAAGCCGAAGCTCTGCACCTCGAAGCCGGGCAACTGCTGCTCTACCCGGCGCAGCAACTCAGCGGCCGGCAACACTGCTGCCCCTCCGGGCGCTTCGGCGTGCTCCTCGCTCCACTCGATGCCCTGCGGATACACCACCGCCCCCTGGGCATCGTAGAACTGGTCATGGAAAGCGAACACCACGCTGGTCAGCGCGATGACGATGTGGAACGGCAGGCTGAACAGCCCCAAGGCGTTGTGTGCATCCAGCCACATACGCTTGATGTTCTTGCCGATGCGCAGCGCGAACACGTCCTTGCTCAAGGTGATCAGCAGCACGATCAGGCCCGATACCAGGGCAACCGCATACGCCATCGCCACTGCGCCCATGATCGGCCGTGCGATCTTGTCCGGGAATGGCAGGCCGACCAGCTGGTGCAGCGTATCCACCAACTGCGCCACCGGTGCCTTGCGCGTCTGCGCCACCTGCAGGCTGCCGTCGGCGGCGAAGCTGGCGCCATACTCGGTGAACTGGCGACGGCCCTGGCCGGGTGCACGCTCCTGCCAGTACACCCGCGCCGGTTGATCGGCGTGCGGACGCACCGACACGAAGTAGCGCGATGCGGCCTTGGGGTGTTCGGCAAGCACCGCGGCCACCAGCGCGTCGGCCTGTTGCAGTGACGGTGCCGGCGACAGCGCGGAAGGCGGCGTCGCCCAGCGCTCCAGCGGCTTCTCGAACATGGTGACCGAGCCGGCATAGAAAGCGATGAACAGCATCAGCCCGCTGACGATGCCGATCCAGATATGCACGTCCTTGTAGACCTTGATGATGTCGCTGCGGATCTTCATGCGATCGCCTTCATGACATCACTCCACGCACCAGCCACAGCGCGGCGAAGGCCAGCGCATTGGCCGTACCCAACCACTGCCAGGCACGCAGACTGTCGCGGAACAGGTAGACGAAGGACAGCACCGTCGCCCAGATCGGTGCCATCAGCCACATGTTGAACTGGTTCTTGCCGCCGCCGGCATTGATGCCGTCCGGGCCCAGCCACGCGAACAGGCCGGACAGTGCCAGGGCCAGGCCAAAACCCAGCACCACGCCAGCGCAGGTCTTGCCGAACCAGTGGCGGCTTTCCAGCCGCGGTTTCACCGCGCTCATGCCGACCGCCCCGCACGCACGCGTGCACGCCACGCACCGAGAAACGGGGCGAGCGACCACACCAACATCAGCAACACTGACCAGCTCGCGATCGCTTCCAGTGGCGCCAGCAGCGGCCACAGCGCCACCAGTGACAGCAGCACCAGCAGCGTGCCCGGCCACCATGCACGCCGCGTCGGCCAGGGCCCGGCAGCGCGCAGCTGTTGCTGTGGCGAAGCGACATACAACAGCAGCCCGCCAATGGTGCCGGCCAAGGTGCCGGCGATGCCCAGCCACAGGTTCATGCGGCCTGCCTGCCATGCGTGGTCGCGCGCCGGTGCCGGGCGCGCATGCGATAGGGTTTTTTCATCGGATCTGGCTCTTCGCTGGACATGCGCTGGCGGCACCTGCACGAACGCGCAGGCGCCGCGCCGATCACCAACTGAAACGTGCGGTGGCGGTGACGGTACGGCCGGTGCCGTAGTAGCAGGACGACACGCCGCCGCAGGTGGAGACGAAGCGCTTGTCGGTGAGGTTGCTCAGGTTGATCGCGAACTGCGTGCCGACCGCGCCATGCTGACCGGCGTCATAACGGATCGCCGCATCCCACAGGGTGTAGGACGGGATCAGGTAGAGGTTGGCGCTGTCGCCGTAGCTGCGGCCGTTGTAACGCACACCGGCTGCCAGACTCAGGCCTTCCAGGCCACCGGCGAGGAAGGTGTAGTCGGCCCACAACGCCGCCGTCCAGTCCGGCACCATCGCCAGCTGCTTGCCGGTATAGCCATTGTTGCTGCGGGTGACTTCCGAGTCCATCCAGCTGGCCGCACCAATCACGCTGAAGCCTTCCAGCGGGGTGATGCGCCCTTCCAGCTCGGCGCCACGCACGCGGCCTTCGCCGTCCTGCACCTGGCATGCGCTGTCTCCCTTGTTGCCGCACTTGTCCTGGTGCGCCGGGTCCGGATCATTGGTGACGATGTTCTGCTGGCGCAGATCGTAGGCTGAAAGCGTCAGCAGGCCGTCAAAGCTGGCCGGCTGATACTTGATGCCCGCCTCCCACTGCTTGCCCGTCACCGGGTCGAACGGCGTCTGTGTGTAACTCATGTTGATGTTGGTGGCAGCCGGCTGGAACGACTCGGCATAGCTCAGGTACGGGGTCAGGCCGTTATCGGCTACATACAAAACGCCGGCATTGCCGGTGAATGCCTTGTCTTTCACCCGGGTCGGAACTTTGGCAGCGTAGGTATTGCTCGCCACGGTATAGCCTTGGCTCCAAGTGTCATCCTTGCTCCAGTCATGGCGTCCACCAAAGGTCAGCCGCCACTTGTCGATAGCGATCTGGTCCTGCAGGTAGGCACCGGTCTGGCGGTTGATGCCGCCGGTGTAGTTGATGCTGGTGGTGACCGGCACGTAGTTGGTGTAGACCGGATTGAAGATGTCGATATCGGCCGGATTGACCATCCCACCACGTGCACCGGTCCAGTCGGCCTTCTGCCAATCCACGCCCACCAGCACGGTGTGCTCGGCGATGCCTGTGCTGAACTTGCCGGTCAAACGGGTATCGACGGTCTCGCCCTTGGAGTCGCCTTCACCCCAGGTCGCACGGCGCTTCTGGGTACGACCATCAGCATTGAGGCCGCCATTGGTCACCACGGTGCGGAACACCGATTCGACATCGGTATGGCGCGCGCTCTGGCTCAGGGTCCAGTTGTTGTTGAAGCTGTGCTCGAACAGGTAACCGGCGGTCCAGATGGTGCGATCGAAGGTGTTCCAGTTGGGCTCGCCGATGAAGGTGGTGTTCTTCATGTAGCCATACGCGGTGGGGCGCAGCGTACCGGCCATCGGCAGGAACTGGTAGGTCGAGCCGCCGTCGTCCTTCTGGTACAGACCGAGCAGGGTCAGGCGCGTGCGCTCGGCGATCTGGAAGGTGTAGCTGGGTGCCAGGAACCAGTGCTGCTGCTCGGTGCGGTCGATCTGGGTCTGGCCATCACGGTACAGGCCGACCAGGCGCAGCAGGTGACGGTTGTCGTCGCTACCGGTGCCGACGTCAAAAGCACTGCTGTACTGCCCATTGCCGTCGATGCCCAGGCGCAGCACCTGCTGCTGGTCGGGCACCGGCGTCTTGCTGACCTGGTTGACCATGCCGCCCGGAGCCACCTGCCCGTACATCACCGCGGACGGGCCCTTGAGCACTTCCACGCGATCCAGGTTCCAGCTGTCGACCATGCTTCGGTTCCACTGGCTGCCCTGCGGCGCGCGCATGCCGTCGATGGTGACGTTGTTGGCCCAGCTGCCAGCGTCGAAGCCGCGGATGCGGAAGTCATCGACACGGTTGTCGATGCCGCTGCTTTCCAGCGACACGCCGGCCACGTAGCGCATTGCTTCGTTGAGGTTCTGCACGCCACGCGCGTCCAGCTCCTCACGCGCGATCACCGACACCGACTGCGCAGTTTCAGCGATGGCGGTATCGGTCTTGGTCGCGCCGGAGGTGTGGCCGGTGGTGCGGTAGGCGTTGACCCGCACCGTATCCAGGGTCTGCGCGTCGGCAGCCGCTTCGGCTTCGGCGGCGATGGCGGCAAGCGGGAACAGGGCCGAGACGACGGCAAGGGACAGCAAGGCCGGACGGAGACCGGCAGAAATACGGGGGAGGGACACGGATCAACCTGCACAGACAGAAGTATTGGCTGACTGCCCGGGCAGCGGCTGATGTGCTGATTATAGTAAATAATAACCATTCTCAACAACATTGCTGGCACTGCCTGTTCTGCCAGCCGCGCTGGTGCCGCCCGCCGAGGCCTGAATACCCGGCCCAAGGCGCGCTTTGCGCCAGCATGTAAAATGGCCAATTTTTAGTCAGGACCATGGCGAAAGCATCCGAACGGGCGCCCGTTCTGGGCCCGGCGTTCATTCGCCTGCTGGCCCGCTTCAATGACGAGGGTGCATCCCCTGCGGCACCTGCGGTGCCGGAGCGGCTGGCGCAGTGGTTCGACTGGAACCGTGCCATCACCCTGTCCAAGGCGCTGGACAACCCACCGCCGGAGCCCGAACCCGGTGCCGCCTACGATCCGGCTCAGGATGCCGAATACGCCGCTGCGCGAACCAAGCTGGTGGACGCCATCCAGGCCGAGATCGACCTGAGCCCGCCACGCAACCCGGCGCCTGCCGACGCCGAGCTGCCGCCGGGCTTCGCCCCCTACCGCCAGCACTATCTGAACCAACAACGCGCCATGCAGACCGTCACCGGCCGCCTGCGCGGTCGCCTGCGTGACATGCTGGCGCGGCAATCCCCGGCAAAGGCGCGCCTGGCCGAAGTCGACGCGGTGATGGAAGCCACCCTCAGCCCGCGCGAACACAGCCTGCTCTCCCATGTGCCGGTGCTGCTCGGCCTGCACTACCAACGGCTGCTCGCTGCAGCCGCGCACGACCCCGCCGATGCCGCCGCATCGGATTCCACCGCGGCACCCACCGGCCCCTGGCTGGTCACGTTCCGGCAAGACCTGCGCATCGCGCTGCTGGCCGAACTGGATGTCCGTTTCCACCCCATCGATGGCCTGCTCGCAGCGCTACGCACCCGGTAATCCGTACCTCATGTCCAGAAACCTCGTCGCAGTCGTTGTCTTCCTTGTTGGCCTGTTGGCCGTGTGCTGGATCGGCGTCGGCTATGCCGGCACCCATCCGCTGGCCGCGGTGGTCGCCGCGATCATCGCTGCCTGCTACCTGGCCGGCGCGCTTGAATTGTTCCGTTACCGCCAGGCCACCAGCACCTTGCAACAGGCCTTGCCATCCATCGGTGAAGCGGCAGACAACCTCGACGGTTGGCTCAGCCGCCTGCAGCCGGGCCTGCGTGGTCCGGTGCGCCTGCGCGTACAGGGCGAACGCGTCGGCCTGCCCGCACCTGCGCTGACCCCGTATCTGGTCGGCCTGCTGGTGCTGCTGGGCATGCTCGGCACCCTGCTCGGCATGATGGCCACCCTGCGTGGCACCGGCCTGGCACTGGAAAGCGCCACCGACCTGGACGCGATCCGCAGCTCGCTGGCCGCACCGGTCAAGGGTCTGGGTTTTGCCTTCGGCACCTCGATCGCAGGTGTTGCCAGTTCGGCCGCACTCGGCCTGCTGTCAGCCCTGCTGCGCCGCGAACGCGCGCAGGCCGTGCAGGAACTGGATACCGGCATCGCCAGCCAGTTGCGCATGCATTCGCAGAGCTTCCAGCGCGGCGAGACCTTCCGCCTGCTGCAGGAACAGAACGCGCTGATGCCGACCCTGGTCGAGCGCCTGCAGGCCATGATGGGCAGCCTGGAGCAGCAGCACCAGGCCAACAACGAACGCCTGCAGGCCAGCCAGCAGGAGTTCCACCAGCGCACCGAAGCGGCCTATACGCAGCTGGCGGCATCGCTGCAGCAATCGATGCAGGCCGGTATCAGCCAGCAGGCCAATGCGGTGGGCGCCGCACTGCAGCCCGTCGTTGATGCAACCATGGCCGGCCTGGCTGACAAGTCCAATGCCCTGCACGCCAGCATCGACAGCGCCGTGCACAAACAGCTCGAAGGCATCAATGCCGCCGTGCAGAGTGCGGCCGCAACCGCTGGCAGCAGCTGGAACACAGCACTTGAGCAACAGCAACGCAGCAACAGCGCGCTCAACGAACAGTTGCAGCAAGCGTTGGCACAGTTCAGCAGCAACTTCGAGCAGCGTTCCAACAGCTTGATCGAGGGCGTTGCCACGCGCATGGAAGACAATGCTAGCCGCACTGCCGATGCCTGGCGTGATGCACTGGCACAGCAGCACAGCGCGCATGACGAACTGGCGCAGCGCAATGAGCAGGCCTTGCTCGCGGCTTCGTCGTCGTTTGAACAGCACGCGCAGTCGCTGCTGTCTTCGCTGCAGCAATCGCACGAACAACTGCAGAGTGCATTCGCCGAGCGCGACGAACAGCGGCTGGGCCAATGGTCGCAGTCGCTATCGGCAATGGTCGGCACGTTGGACAGCAGCTGGCAGCGCAACGGCCAAGCCGTCGCACAGCGCCAACAGCAGATCTGCGACAGCCTGGCGCAGACCACGCAGGCCATGAGCGAACAGCAGCAGGCGCAGGCCCGCGACACCATCGCCGAGATCTCGCGCCTGGTGCAGACCGCCTCCGAGGCACCGCGCGCCGCCGCCGAAGTGGTGGCCGAGCTGCGCCAGAAGCTGTCCGACAGCATGGTCCGCGACACCGCCATGCTGGAAGAACGCGGCCACCTGTTGTCGACCCTGGAAACCCTGCTCGGCGCAGTCACCCACGCATCGACGGAACAGCGCAGCGCGGTCGACGCCTTGGTCAGCACCTCGGCCGAGCTGCTTGAACGCGTCGGCAGCCGCTTCAGCACCCAGCTTGAAAGCGAGGCCAGCAAGCTCGACCACGCCGCCGCCAACGTCACCGCCAGCGCGGTGGAGATGGCCAGCCTGGGCGATGCCTTCGGCAGCGCCGTGCAGCTGTTCGGCCAGTCCACCGCGGCCTTGAACGAGCGCCTGCAACTGATCGAAAGCGCGCTGGACAAGTCATTGGCCCGCAGCGACGAGCAGCTGGCCTACTACGTCGCGCAGGCACGTGAAGTGGTGGACCTGAGCATGCTCTCGCAGAAACAGATCATCGGTGAGCTGCAGCAGCTGGCCGAAGCCCGCGACAACGCCGGAGCCTGAGCGCGATGAGCGACGAAATCGAGTTCGACGCCGAATCCAGCGCCACCACCTGGGCCGCGTTCGGCGACCTGATGTCGGTGCTGCTCGGCGCGTTCGTGCTTATCCTGGCCAGCGTGATCGGCATCCAGCTGCTGTTGCACAACCGCCTGGATGAAGAGGTCAAGCAGCGCCAGGAACAGACCGCCAAGCTCAAGACGCTGGAGCAGGCTCTGGCCGCGCCATTGGCGGCTGGGCGCGTCACCGTCATCAATGGCCGCATCGGCATCAGCGGCAGCGTGTTGTTCGCGCTCAACTCCGACCAGCTGCAGCCGGAAGGCCGTGAACTGCTGCAGAGCATCGCCGCGCCGTTGCGCGACTATCTGGGCGCACGCGAGGAAATCCTGATGGTCAGCGGCTTTACCGACAACCAGCCCGTGCGCGTGGCCAACGGCCGCTTTGCCGACAACCTGGAGCTGTCCGCCGCGCGCGCGCTCACCGTCACCCGCACCCTGATCGCCGATGGCGTGCCCTCGCAATCGGTGTTCGCCGCCGCCTTCGGCGCGGAGCAGCCGGTCAGCAGCAACGATGATGAAGCTGGCCGCGCGAAAAACCGCCGCGTCGAGATCGCACCGATCCCGCGCCCCAAGCAGGACGGCAAGGCCGATGCCGCGCAATGATGCACGCTGATTCGACAGCACTGGCACAGCTGCAGGCCTGGCGCGACAGCGGCGCTGATCGCTGCGATCCGCCACGTTTCGAACTGATCGCGGCGCTGGCGCAGCGTGCACAGCGCTATGCGGGCAGCGCGCGCGCGCAGCTGGATGCGCGCCTGTCACAGCTGACCGATGCGTATGCACAGCTTGTTGCTGTTGAAGTTGCCAAGCCTGCGGCGACAACCAGCGTGGAAAGACCGTTGCAATCACTGCTGCAGCAGCTGGAGGCAGATCCGCTGCAATACCAGTTGCCGCTGAGTACCGCCAACGCAGTCGTCATCGACAGCGACAGCGACAGCGGTGATGGCAACGACACAGCGTTGATGCCCGCGCTGGATGAGTTCCAGCAGTTGTGGAGCCGCATCCGCATCGACAGCCTGCTCCGCCAGTGCCTGGATTCACTGCCCGAAGACGCCGGCCCGCTGCATTCCAGCGTGCTCACCTATCGCGCGATGGCGCTGATGCAGGAGTTGTCACCGGAGTACCTGCAGCACTTCATCGCCTACGTGGATGTGCTGACGTGGATGGAGCCGGTAAGCGGCACCAACACCGTGGTGGAACCGACCCGCGCCGCCAGCAAGCGCAAGGCCAGCCGCAAGAAGGCGTAAGCGAACAACCTGCAGCAGGCGATCGGTACAAGTGATCGAGTGCGAACAAAGCAACAAAGGCGCGGATATCCGCGCCTTTGTTGTTTGCAAAAGTGTGAGCGGAAAACCTGACTCTGACCCCGGTTTCTCGCTTGCTGTTGTAGGAGCGGCGTAAGCCGCGAAGCTGATACATCAACAGATGGCACTGCCGCTCACGACTTCAACAATGTCAGCTTCGCGGCTTACGCCGCTCCCACAAACAACTGGCCGCCCTGAGCGAATCGCGAAGCTGGTACACCACCAGCTTCGCAACCCTTGCAACGCAACTCCGCTTGGGTAAACGGAAACCTGACTCTGACCCCGGTTTTGCTTACTGCAGTGCTGGGGTATCCACCAACACCAGCTCGGAGTCTTCCAAAGCGGTGATGCGGATGCTGGTCTCGCCGGTGATGGCAGCACCATCGCGGGCTTCCAGCAGCACGCCGCTGACCTCAACCTTGCCGGTGTTCGGCACCAGGTAGCCGTAACGGTTGGCGTCGGTGAAGTGGTACTCGGTGCTCTCGCCGGCCTTCAGCGTGGCGCCCAGCACGCGGGCGTTGGCGCGGATCGGCAGTGCATCGTCGTCACCTTCCATGCCGCTGGCCAGGGTGATGAAGCGGCCCGAGCGCTCGCCCTTGGGGAAGGGCTTGCTGCCCCAGGACGGCTTGCCACCGCGCTGGTCCGGGAAGATCCAGATCTGGAAGATCCTGGTGACGCCTGCTTCCAGGTTGTATTCGGCGTGGCGGATGCCGGTGCCGGCACTCATCACCTGCACGTCGCCGGCTTCGGTACGGCCCTGGTTACCCTGGTCGTCCTTGTGGCTGATGGCACCTTCGCGGACGTAGGTGATGATTTCCATCTCGGCATGCGGGTGCGGCGGGAAGCCGGTGCCGGGCTGGATGGTGTCGTCATTCCAGACCCGCATCGTGCCCCAGTTCATGCGCTTGCTGTCCTGGTACTCGGCGAAGGAAAAGTGGTGCTTGGCATCGAGCCAGCCGTGATTGGCTCCACCAAGGCTGGCAAATGGGCGACGTTCAATCATGGCGTTCTCCTGAAGGCGGTGGGGTTTCGATGTGGGAAAGTCTAGGCCTGCACCTCGATGCCGAGAATAGAAAGTATGGAAAAGCATTCTTTCCATTTATGACATGATCTCCCTACCCCGCCCTGCGAGCCGCCGCCATGAACCGCCTGCCTGACCTGGAAGCCTGGGCCATCTTCGCCAAGGTTGCCGAAGCCGGCTCCTTCGCCCGCGCTGCCGAGGAACTGCAGCTGTCGCAGGCCACCGTTTCCAAGGCCATCACCCGGCTGGAGACGCGCATCGGCACCAGTCTGTTCCATCGCACCTCACGGCGCATGTCATTGACCGCTGCCGGTGAAGCGGCGCTGCAGCGTGCGGCGCGCATCCTCGACGAAGGCGAGGCAGTGGAAGCCGAAGTAGCCGACCGTTCGGCGGCGCTGCGTGGCCTGATCCGGCTGGCCGCACCGATGTCGTTCGGTGTGTCGCGGCTGGCACCGTTGCTGCCAGCGTTCATGCAGGCGCATCCGGACGTGGAACTGGATATCCAGCTCAGCGACCAGATGGTGGACCTGGTGGCGGAGCGCTTCGACATGGCGCTGCGCATCTCGACCTTGGCCGACTCCAGCCTGCGCGCGCGCCAGCTATGCCAGGTCCGCATCCTGCTGGTCGGGTCGCCGGCCTACTTCGAGGCACACGGGCGTCCCAGCCATCCGCGCGACCTGGTCCAGCACCGCGGTTTCCAGTACAGCTATACGCGCAGCGGCAACACCTGGCGCTTCCGCCACCCGCGCCATGGCGAGTTCGCGCAGACCGTGCCGCGCCAGCTGCAGGCCAACAATGCCGAGATATTCGATGCCGCCCTGCAGGCTGGACTGGGCTTGGCCTTGCAGCCGGAGTTCCTGGTCTGGGAGCAACTGCGTGATGGCCGCCTGCAGACCGCCATGGACGACTGGAAAATCGAACCACTGGCGCTGAGCATCATCACCCCGCCCGGCCTGCACCGGCCGGCACGGGTGCAGGCGCTGATCGATTACCTGGCACAACGCCTGGAACGCGAACCGTGGGCGACGCCTGGCCAGGCCAGCTGATGAAGCCAGAGGTCAAGCCGGTCTCCATCGACCGGCTTGCAGGCAATCAGAAGCGGACTTCCGCACCCAGGGTGAGGGTGTCGGCGCCATTCACTTCGTACTCTTCATCGTTGTAGTTGTAGTCCGCCGAGTACAGGTAGCCGGTGTACATCAGCTGCAGGTTGAAGTGGCGGCTGACGTCCACACCAACGCCCACGCCTCCGTAAAGACCATCGGTGCTGACCTTGCCCCAGTAATCATCCGACTTGGCGCGCCAGTAGCCAGCACGCACGGTGCCGAACCAGGCGCTGTTCCTGCCGAAGCTGAAACGCGCATTCGCGCCGATATTGGTGAACCTGACCTCCGGTACCAGGAAGTCCTTATCGTGCGTTTCCCGCAGCTTGCCTGCGCCGAGCTCGATGCCCACCTGGGCGAAATCTTCGATCTGCCAGCGATAGCCCGCGCTGGCGGAGACCGCACGCTGGTCAGCATCCTCATAGACCCAGCCAGCACCACCCTGCACGCCGACGAAGAAGCCCGACTGCGGCTGCTCGCGCTTGGACGATGGGCCGCCCCATTGCGGTGCGGGCGCCGCTGCAGGTGTCGGGGCGACGGGCGAAGCGGAAGTCACTTGCGGTGTAGTCTCCCCGGCCACCGGGGGCTGGGCTGGCCTTGCAGCGGCGGGTGCGGTCTGCTGGGCGCGGTAGGCAGTCCAACCCTCGGAAATGGACTGCGCATCGGCGGCGCCGGCAGTCAGCAGCAACAACGGAACGAGTGCGGCAAGGCTGTTCTTCTTCATCGGTTTCCATCCTGGATGATGCGTATTCCATTCTTCCTGAGCCGAACCGCCGCGCCCGCAGGACGCAGGTCGCCCGGTTCTGCTTGCGCAGAACCGGCGTTTGTCTGGATCGGAAGCCCCTAGGGACGGCACATTGGGGGCGGCCCGGGGCCGTGTCAAGCCAGCCCGGCCACGGCAGCGTTGGCCTGCACAAAGGTGCCGATGAAACAGCAGCATTGGAACGAAGCCGCTGCAGAACACCGCTGTGATGCGCCAGCCATTCCCCCCGAACTGCGCAATCAACGCGCCGCCGGATACGCCAACATCACCACCAGATCCTCTTCACCAGTCTGCTGCAGCGCATGGCTGCTGCCGCTGCGGGTGAGCAGCGCGTGGCCGGGGCCGACTTCGTATTGCTTGCCGTCCAACACGTAGAGGCCACGCCCGCTGACGATGTAGTAGATCTCGTCCTTGTGCTGCGGATGCAGGCCGATGCCCGCGCCTTTGTGCAGCACGCGCTTGCGCATCACGAACGGCAGATCACTCACATCGGCGAAGAACGAGTAGGCGGTGGTCGGTCCCGCGCCACCGTGCGGGCCCGGTTGCTGGCGACCGATGTCCTGTTCGCGGATGACCTGCGAGCCGTGGGTATTGCCTGCCTCCGGTTTTGGCGTGGCAACAACAGGTGCGGCAGCGCTTGGCGTGGAAGCCACCACGCCCTGCCCCGCAGTGATCGCACCACAGTCGATATCGCGCTTGAGCGTGGGCTTCAGCTGCGGCGCGATATCCACCCAGCCGCGCATTACCAGGCAAGCCACCGCGGTCGCGCCGGCTGCGCTGAAGTGGGTACCGTCGGCCTTGTTCTGCTCGGGCACGAACATGAAGTAAGGTTTTGCGCCCTGCTCGCCCAGCGCGCGTATCCACGCCATCGAACTGGCGTTGAGATCGATCAGCTGCACGTCCTGCTCCTTGGCGACCTGCTTCATTGCCAGCGTGTAACGACCGTGCGTGTCGAGCAACGCACCGAAGTCGTAGAGCAGGCGTGCGACCGGCGTGATCAGGATCGGGGTTGCGCCTTTTGCACGTGCGGCGGCGATGTAGCGTGAGAGGAATTGTGGATAGTCGCTGTCGGGATCGGCGTAGCGCGTGGCGTCTTCCAGCTTGGCATCGTTGTGGCCGAACTGGATCAGCAATACGTCGCCGGGTTGCAGCTCTTTCTCGATTGCATCCAGCCGCCCTTCGTTTATGAAGCTGCGGGTACTGCGGCCGCCGACGGCGTGGTTGCGCACCTGCCATTGGTTGTCGTCGAGCCAGCTCTGCAGCACCTGGCCCCAACCGGTCAGCGGTGCACGTTCGGGGCCATAGCTGGCGGCGGTGGAGTCTGCGGCTATGAAGACGCGGTGGGCGGATTCGTTTGCGCGGGCGCTGGAAAAGAGAGCGCAAAGGGCGATGAGGAAAAATGCTGAGGTCTTCATGCTTTGCTGTTTGCCTTGAAGTCCTTCTCCCCTTGCGGGGTGAGAGGGGACGGTTGACGAACCGAAGGTTCGTGGACCCTTGAACGCCCTTGCGCCGGCGCAAGGGCTGGGGCGCGGAGCGGGGGTTGGGGAGAGGGGGCGATCGAAGATCGCTGGCTTGATGAGTTCCAGCACCAAGAAGCATGCGTGCGATGCACGCCTCCCCTCTTCCGCCCCCCGCCTCCGCGGGGGCAGGCTCTTCGGGCACCTTCTCCCACGAGGGGAGAAGGGCTGGATACCATTTACAGGAAACGCTTGTAGAACACCGGTTCCACAAACAACAAAGGCGCCCGCAGGCGCCCTTGTCTGCCCGCAAGGGCGCTACTGCATGCGTGGGCTTACTTGCCCAGCACGCTCTTCACGTAGGCGACGATGTTGTCGTCCTGCGCGTTGTCGAAGAACGCCTTCTGGAAGCGCTCGCCGCCGACGGCCTGCTTCACCAGTTCCTGGTCGATGGACTTCAGGCCCTCGACGAAGTCCTTGGAGGCGCCCTGCTTTACCTGCGCCAGGATGCCGGCATTGGCCATCTGCGATTCCTTGCGCTCGGCCGGGTAACCCTGGCCACGCTCACCGGCAAATGCCTTCTCGAAGATGTAGCGGATGTTGATTTCCGCGCCCCAGCCGAAGCCCTTGGCGAACGGCAGTGCCAGCGCGTTGCCGCTGTTGACCTGGGCGAACAGGAAGGCATCGGTCGGTTCGATGCAGTAGCCGCAGAACACGCCCGGCCATGCATTGAGCGACATCATCGCGCCCTGCCCGGTACCGCAGCCGGCAACCACGAAATCCACGGCCTTGGCGTTGAGCAGCAGCGCGGCGCAGATGCCGAGGTGGATGTAGGTCAGGCGGTGATCGTTGTCACCGTCCATGCCAACGTTGAACACGTCGTGGCCCTGTGCGGCGGCGACGGTGTTGAGCTGCTCCAGCACCACCGGGTTCTTGGCGGCCTGGCTGAACTCCTGCATCAATGCGATTTTCATTGCGTGACTCTCGATTAGGGGGAAACGTTGTTGTTGATGAGGTGGAAGCAAAAGCAAAAGCTCCCCTCATCCGCCCCTTCGGGGCACCTTCTCCCGCATGCGGGAGAAGGGAAATCTGTGCTGCTGGCGTCTGCTGCTTGGCTGGCGTCGCTCGTTATTGCTATGGCCGTTGCCATCGCTGTAGCCAATGTTGCCTTTAGCTTCTGCTTTAGCTTCTGCTTTGGCTTTGGCTTTGGCTGTTGCTTCGGCTTCGGCTCCTGCCTTGGCTCTTGCTTTCCCCTCTCCCGCCTGCGGGAGAGGGGTAGGGGTGAGGGCGCTTCTGGCTCTTCAGCTTTACGCTGCTTACCAGCCTTTCAACCGCGCCTCACCACCTTCAATCCTCAGCGTGCCAACCAACCACCATCCACCGGAATGATCGCGCCGTTGACGTAATCCGACGCGCTCGAGGCCAGGAACACCGCGGTGCCGCCCAGATCTTCCGGCTTGCCCCAGCGGCCGGCCGGGATGCGGTCCAGGATCGCCTTGTTGCGGTCTTCATCAGCGCGCAGCTGCGCAGTGTTATCGGTGGCCATATAGCCCGGGGCGATAGCGTTGATGGTCACGCCCTTGCCTGCCCACTCATTGGCCAGCAGGCGGGTGATGCCGGCGATGCCGCTCTTGGAAGCGGTATACGACGGCACCCGCACGCCGCCCTGGAAGGACAGCATCGAGGCGATGTTGATGATCTTGCCGCTGCCCTGGGCGATGAAATGCTTGCCGGCGGCCTGGCTCATGAAGAACGCGGACTTGATGTTGACGTTCATCACGTCGTCCCAATCCTTCTCGCTGAAATCCACGGCATCGGCGCGACGGATCAGGCCGGCGTTGTTGACCAGGATATCCAGGCGGCCCAGGCCGGCAACGGTCTCGGCAACCACGCGCTCGACCGGCTCGATGCTGATCAGGTTGGCTTCGATGTTGAGGAAGCGGCGGCCCAGCGCGCGCACCTTCTCGGCGGTCTCGTCGGCCGGGACGATGCCGGCGCCGGCAATGTCGGCACCGGCGGCGGCCAGCGCCAGCGCGATGCCCTGGCCCAGACCGGTATTGGCACCGGTTACCAGGGCGACCTTGCCTTCGAGACTGAATGGATTCGTCATGCTGTTCCTCTCCCAGAGCGGTAGTTCGATGGTGCTGCCGGCGGCGGGTGCCGGAGCGGGGCGATGGCACCGGAGCGGGTCCGGTCAGCGCATCTGTCCAGTGGCCCGCGACTGCAATCCGCGGGCCTGCCGGGCGATTCTAGCCAATTATGGAAACCGGTGTCATTTTGCACTGCAAGATAAGCGGTTTTCTTTGAAAAACAAAAACTTGGATTCAATCAGTCCTGCGGCGGCTGGCAGGAATCGCGCACGATCAGATGTGGGCGAACGCTAGCCAGGGGCATGGCGGTCTTGCCCTCGGGCTGGATCAGCATGGCCGCTGCTGTTCTCCCGGTGTCACGGGTGTTGCGGCGTACCGAGGTCAACGATGGCCACAGGCGTGAGGCCAGCGGGCTGTCGTCGTAACCGACGATCGACAATTCGCGGGGAATGCTGATGCCGGCGCGCATGGCGACCTTGTAGACGCCGGCGGCCATTTCATCGTTACCGGTGAAGATGGCGGTCGGCCGTTGCTTGCCCAGCAGCAGCTTCTCGGCCGCGGCCACACCGGATTCGAAGGTGTAACCGGCCTCGATGATGCGCGCCGGCGGCAGCTCGATGCCACGCCGCTCCAGGGCTTCAAGGAAGCCCGCGGTGCGCTCATGGGCCGAGCGGTAGGCGGTGGGGCCGGTGATCAGGGCGATGTCGCGGTGGCCCAGCGACAGCAGGTAATCGGCCGCTTCGGCGGCGCCGTCACGGTCGTGGGTGATCACCATCTGCGAGGTTTCATCCAGCGGCAGCGAGGCGATGCGGGTGAAGCGGCAGCCGATCTCGTCCAGCATGTCGGCCAGCGCCTGGTCTTCGGACGCGCGCGGCACCAGGATCACGCCGTGCAGCTTCTGCTGCTGCACGAAGCGCTTCACGCCCTCGATGTAGCCGGGGCTGCGGGTGTCGCAGGGGTGCACCACCAGCTCGAAACTGGAGCCGCGCAGCGCATCCAATGCACCGTTCTGCATGTCCACCACGTACTGCGCGGTGGGGTTGTCGTAGACCATGCCGATCAGGAACGAGCGCCGGAACGCCAGCCCGCGGGCCAGCGGGTCGGGCGTGTAGCCGACCTCGCGCATCAATGCTTCCACCTTGTCGCGGGTGTCTTTACGCACCAGCGGCGAGTTGTTGATGATCCGCGAGACCGTCTTCTTGGAAACACCCGACAGCCGCGCGATGTCGTTGATGGTGGCGGGCCGCCCCAGTGACTGGGGCGTGGCGGCGGCGTCGGCTTTCTTGCGCAAGGCGATGTCCTTGAAACCGTTCAATACATTCATTCTATCGGGCCGCGCTCAATCCAGTGCGCGGTAGCGGAACTGGCGGAAATGGACCTTGCCGTTGCCGGCGGCATAGATGGCCGGCTTCAGTGCAAGGAATTTCCCCGCCACATTGTGATGGTAGCCGGAGACTTCCATCTGAACAGGATACTTCTGCCACGAGGTTCCGTCCTTCGAGGTATGTACCGTAAGGATGTGGCGGTTGTTGGTGACCCGCAGCCACAGCTTGCCGCCGGTGGCGCTGGGCTGGGGCCGGGTGGGGCGCTCCTCGCCATAGCGGTGCAGGATGAACTGCTCGCCATTGCTGCCCACGCCGGCGTACAGGCGGTCGCTGTAGTACAGCAGGGCGCCACCAAAGGCACCCGGCTCGATGTCCATCTCCACTTCAAACTGATAGGCAACGTCGCCGGCAATGGCGGTCAGCGGTGAGCTGTCACGCGGGGTGCTGCCCTTGCCTTGCAGGGTCATGCCGTCCTTGTCGAAGGACAGACGCTGGTACTCCTCGCGGGTCGGGTTGAAGAACGACCACTGCGGGCCGAGCTTGCCACCCTTGAAGTCATCGGACAGCGCCATGCCATGCGGTACCGCTTCACCGGACGGTTTGGCCAGCGGCGCGCCCAGATCGCCGCCCTTGGCCACGAACCAACCATCGTCGGTCCACTCGATTGGTTCCAGCAGCATCTGCCGGCCCAGCGTCCAGTAACCGTTCTCGTAGCCGTGGTACATCATCCAGCCGCGGCCATCGGTGCCTTCGATCAGGGTGGCATGGCCACGCGACCACCACGGCTCGGCGCGATCGACGGTGCGGGTGATGGGGTTGTTGGGTGCGTTTTCCCACGGCCCGTGGATCGAGCGCGAGCGTGCGGTGATGACCATGTGCCCGGTCGGTGGACCGGCGGTGCCGCCGACCGCGGTGGTCATGTAATACCAGCCATTGCGCTGGCTGATCTTCGGGCCTTCCTGGGCATAGGACTCCACGTCCCAGCTTTCCGGGTAACGCCAGCCATCATAGACATGCTTGGGCTTGCCGACCACGCTCAGGCCGTCATCGCTGATCTGCACGTAATCGCCACCGGACAGGAACAGGTAGCGCTTGCCGTCCTCGCCCACGGCGTGGCCGGGATCGATATAGCCGGACAGGCCGATGTCGATCGGCTCGCTCCACGGGCCCTTGATGTCGTCGGCCCAGACCACGAAGTTGCTGCGCGAATCACCGGTGCGCGCCGGGAAGTAGATGAAGTAGCGGCCCTTGTGCTTGATGATGTCCGGTGCCCAGATCGCGCCGACGTTGGTGGTGATGGCATGGCCCAGCGGCTGCCAGTTGACCAGGTCGCGCGAATGCCAGATCGGCAGGCCGGGATAGGCGTCGAAGGAGGACAGGGTGAGGTAGTAATCATCACCGTCCTTGAGCACCGATGGATCCGGGTGATCGCCGGCCAGCACCGGGTTGAGGAAGCTGCCATTGCCCAGATCGGCCATGCGCTGGTGTTCGATGCCACGCTTGGGACTGGCCGGTGCATCGGCAGCCCAAGCCGGTGCGGCGGCCAGCAGGCATGCGGTGGCCAGCGCGGCCAGGGTACGGGTCACGTTCATCGTCATCTCCAGATTGTTGGCGCGGCGAGCGCGCCAGCGACAAATCACGGCTGCGGACAGGCACGAACCTGTCCGCAGCGTGCATGCATCAGCTACGCAGCAAAGCCGGCAGCCACAGCGACAGTTCGGGGAAGAAGGTCACAATCAACAGCACCACCAACCCGGCCATCCAGAACGGCCAGATGGTCTTCATGCTTTCGCCGACGCTGATCTTGCCGATGGCGGTGCCGATGAACAGCACCGAGCCCACCGGCGGTGTGACCAGGCCGAGGCCACCGGTCAGCACCAGCACCAGGCCGAAGTGGATCGGATCGATGCCATAGGCCTTGGCCACCGGCAGGAAGATCGGCGTGCAGATCAGGATCATCGGCGCCAGGTCCATGAAGGTGCCCAGCAACAGGAGCATCACCACGATCATCAACAGCACCATGTACTTGCTGTGGGCGAACGACTGCAGGAACTCCACCGCCGCCGCAGGCACCTGCAGGTAGGCCAGCAGCCAACCGAACACCGCAGCGGTGGCGATCACGAACAGGATCACGCCGGTGCTGCGCGCCGCATGGATGACGGTCTCGAAGAACTCCTTGATGCGCAGCTGGCGGTACAGCACGGTGGTCACCAGCAAGGCGTACACCACGGCGATTGCCGCCGATTCCACCGCGGTGAAGATACCGGCGCGGATGCCGAAGAAGATCAGGCCGACCAGGCCGAGGCCGGGCAGGGCGGCAACCAGTCGCAACAGCACCGCACGCCAACCCGGGAACGCTTCCACGCCATAGCCTCGGCGCCGTGCAACCACGTAGCCGGTGACCATCAGCACCACCGTCATCAACAGCGCCGGCACGATGCCTGCGGCGAACAGATCGGCGATGGACAGGCCACCACCGGCCGCGGCCGAGAACAGGATCAGGTTATGCGACGGCGGCACCAGCAGCGCCACCAGTGCGGCGGTGATGCTGACGTTGACCGCGAAGTCACGGTCATAACCACGCTTGACCATCTGCGGAATCATCGTGCCGCCGACCGCCGACACGTCGGCGATGGCCGAGCCGGATACGCCGCCGAAGAACAGCGAGGACAGGATCGAGACCTGGCCCAGGCCACCACGCATGCGCCCAACCAGCGATGAGGCCAGGGAAATAAGACGCTCGGAAATGCCACCGCGCATCATGATTTCACCGGCGAAGATGAAAAGCGGAATGGCGATCAGCGACGCCGAGCCGGTACCGGCCGAGATCTGCTGCACCAGCACGATGCTGGGGATATCCAGGTACAACAAGGTCGCCAGCGCGGCAGCGGCAAGCGCATAGGCCACCGGTACGCCGATCAACAACAGCACGCCGAATACGGCGAAAAGAATTGCGATACCCATGACTCAGCGGTCCCCTTCGGCAGCGTTGGCAGCGGTGCCGGCGCCAACGCGCAGCGACAACAGCAGGCGATTGAGTGCGAACAGCGCCATCAGCGCACCACCGATGCTCAGCGGCAGGTAGTTCACGCTCTGCGGCAGGTTGGCGCCGGCGGCCTTGATGTGCAGGCCGTCCAGCCACAACACCCAGCCCCACCAGGCCAGGAAACCACCGATGGTGCCGACGATCAGTGGCACCAGCGCATCGATCAGGCGCTTGACCAGCGGGTGCATGTGCTCGGCCAGCAGGAAGAAGCCGAAATGGCGGTTGGTATACACGCCAGCCGCCGCGCCCATGCTCATCGTGGTGCTCAGCAGCAACAGCGTGACCGGCTCGGTCCAGCTCGGCGAATCATTGATGACGTAACGGGCGAAGACCTGCCAGCCCTGCACCACCACCAGCCCGAGCAGGGCGGCGACGGCGATGTAGATGACCACGTTGGCGAGTTTCTCCAGCGCGCGCTGGAGTCCTGCCGGGGCCGCTTGTACGTTGGAATCAGACATCGGTACGGCCCCCTCAGGCGAAGTCGCGGATGCGACGGTGCAGCGCGGCGATATCGGCCTGCTGCAGGTAGTCACGCAGCAGCGGTTCGGCAGCGGCGCGGAACGCCGGCATGTCGACCGCATTCGACTTCACACCGGCAGCCAGTACCGCCTCGCGGGCCTTGTCTTCGGATGCGTCCCAAGCGGTGCGCATCACCTGCACCGATTGCCGCGCCAGGTCGATCACCAGGCGGCGATCTGATGGCGTCAATGCATCCAGGCTGCGACGCGACATCAGCAGGATGTCCGGCGCGTACGAGTGTTGGCTTTCCGACCAGTAATGCGCGGCCTCGAAATGGCGGCTGGAATGGAAGCTGCGCATGTTGTTCTCGGCGCCGTCGATCATGTGCGTCTCCATGCCGGAGAACGTGTCGCCCAGCGACATCGGCGTGGGATTGGCACCGAACAGACGCATCAGCTGCAGGAAGATGTCCGAGCTGGCCACGCGCAGCTTCAAGCCGTGCAGGTCCTTGGGGGTGATGATCGGGTGCTTGGTGTTGTAGAAGCTGCGCGCACCGGAGTCGTAGACCGCCAGACCGACCAGTTCGCGGCTTTCAAAGCCCTGCAGCACCGCATCGGCGATGCCACCATCGAGCGCGCGGCGCATATGTTCGACCGAGTCGAAGACATACGGCAGGCACAGCGCGCGGGTCAGCGGGAACGCATTGTTGAGCGCGCCGGAATAGACGCGGGTGATGTCGATGGCACCGAAGCGCGCCATGTCGATCGCCTCGGACTCACGGCCGAGCTGGCCGGAATGGAACTGGTTCAAGCCCAGGCGGCCGCCGGTTTCGCGCAGCAGCTGTTCGCCGATCCACTTCACCGCGGTGACGGTCGGATAGTCCGCCACGTGCACATCGGTGGCGGTCAGCAGCTGACTGCCACCGGCCGCACCCTTGCTGCCACCAGAGCAGGCGGCGAGTACCGGCATGGCCAATGCCCCCATGCCGGTTTTGAGAAAGCCTCTTCGAGTAACCATAGCGCCCTCCAACGCGTTGCTACCGTGGCGGCCGGGATTACCCGGC
The DNA here is from genome assembly GCF_056861425.1 of Stenotrophomonas sp. 21LCFQ19. Lineage (NCBI taxonomy): Bacteria > Pseudomonadati > Pseudomonadota > Gammaproteobacteria > Lysobacterales > Lysobacteraceae > Stenotrophomonas > Stenotrophomonas sp. 21LCFQ19. Next base: position 274,749 of record NZ_JBSPUF010000003.1, read on the forward strand.
TGGCACGGCCTTGCAGGAAATGTCGCCGTAACCGGCGAAGCGAATCAATGCCTGTTGGCCCACGGCGATGTCGTGGATGCCGGTGGCATTGCCGGTAGCGATCAGTTCGCCCTTCTTCAGCGGCCGGCCACGCTTGGCCGAACGCGACAGTGCGAACGCGTACGCCGCACGCAGGCCACCGGGCAGGGTGGTAGCGCCACCGGTGCCAACCACGACGCCGTCGATCTCGGTCTGCGCACGCAGCTCCGGCTCGTCGCAGCGGATCCAGTTCGGCACCTCGCCGCCCAGCACCAGGCCGTTGTTGTTGCCGAAATCGGACACCACCACGCGCGGACCGAGCACGTTGATGGTCTTCAACGGGCTGCTGGCCACTTCCACGCCGATGTAGAGCTTGGCCGGCAGCGCTTCGGCCTCTTCCGGGGTCCAGTCGAGCTTGTCGGCCGGGGCATCGGCGAGCAGTTCCAGCACGTATTCGGCTTCCACCGCGGCAAAGCCGCCTGCGGCTTCAAATACGGGGATCTCCACGATGCTACCGGTAGCATTCCAGAGATTACGTTTGAAAATCGGGCCGAGCAGGCGATCGTCGCCGGAGCTGTCGCGGCGCTCGGCGGCGATGTAGCCGACCTTCCAGCCAACCACGCTGTCATCCCAGCGGCCGATCGCCAGATCCTGCACCTGATAGGCGGTGACCAGATCGTCCGGGATGGTCCCGGGGAAATCCGGAAGCGAACGGCCATCGCGGCGTGCTTCCACAAAGGTGCGGGCAATCTCGTCCAGCGCGGCTGGCGCCTGCGGCTGGCTGCCTTGGTCGTTGCTCAAGTGCGTCTCCTGGTGACTTTGCTGCACTGCCCATCGACAGTGCTGTGACTGGCTGTATAAGGTAAACCGGTGTCATCTGACAATGTGCACTGCACCAGAAGCTGTACCTCGCCCTCGGCCCAGACCTGACCGCCACGCCCATGATTCGACTGAAACCCTTGTTGCAGCTGGCTTTCGCCGCTTTTGTCGGACTGCTTCCGGCAATTGTATTGGCCGCCACCGATGGTGAACCCGCAGCGGGGTCGGCCGACCGTATCGCGCTGTGGCCGCAGGGTATGGCACCGGGGGACAAGCCGCTGGCACAAGCGCAGCGCATCGTCGAACGCAGCAGCGATCCCGCCTTGCCTGACCGCTATATCGACCACGTCAGCGCGCCGTATCTGGTGGCCTATCGCCCGGCCAAACCCAATGGCAGCAGCTTGCTGGTAATCCCCGGCGGCGGCTACCAACGCGTTGTGCTGGACAAGGAGGGCACCGCGCTGGTGCCGGCCCTGGTGGAGCAGGGCGGAGTGACCCTGTTCGTGTTGCGCTACCGGCTGCCGGGCGAAGGTCGTGCCGACCGCGAAGCGGCGCTGGCCGATGCGCAGCGTGCACTGCGGCTGATCCGCCACCACGCCAAGAACTGGGGCCTGGATCCGCAGCGTATCGGCACGATGGGTTTCTCGGCCGGCGGCCACCTGGCCGCGCGATTGGGCAACGGCTTTGACCGCAACGTCTATCCGCACAACGACGCAATCGACGCGGAAAGCGCACGCCCCGACTTCCAGCTGCTGGTGTACCCGGTCATCACGATGCGCGGCGACGACGTGCATGCAGGTTCACGCGACCGCCTGCTCGGCAGCGCGCCCAGCGACGAACTGCTGCAGCACTACTCGATGCAGCTGCAGGTCCGTGCCGATACACCAGCCACCTTCCTGCTGCATGCTGCCGATGACGACGTGGTGCCGGTAGGCAACAGCCTGCTTTTCTACAACAGCCTGCGCCGTGCAAACGTCAGCAGCGAAATGCACCTGTTCCCCCACGGCGGCCACGGCTTCGGCACACGTGGCACCGTTGGTCTCACAACCGCTGCATGGCCACAACTGGCCCTGAGCTGGATGGCATCGCAGACAACTCAACCGAAGTAGCGCTCAAGCCCCTCTCCCCCGGGAGAGGGGTTGGGGAGAGGGCGAAGCACGCCCAATCCCCAACACCCCAGGACACCACCATGCCGCAAACCCCAAACAACCCCACCCGCCGCAGCTTCCTCCAGCAAACCACCCTGCTGGCCGCAGCAACCGGCCTGAGCGCCCTAAGCAACACCAGCTGGGCCAACGCTCCAGCCAGCCCCATCGCCCGCATCCGCAGCGGTCGCCTGGCCGGCCAGACCGAGAACGGCACGCACGTATTCCGCGGCATCCCCTACGGCGCCGACACCGCGCCTCGCCGCTTTCAATCCGCCCTGCAGGAACACCCCTGGCGCGGCATACGCGATGCGCTCGACTACGCAGCCGCGGCCCCGCAAACCGGCAGCGAAGGCCCGGGCAGCGAAGACTGCCTCTACCTCAACGTGTGGACGCCAGCACTGCGCGACGGCGGCAAGCGGCCGATCCTGTTCTACATCCATGGCGGCGCCTACAACAACGGCTCCGGCAGCGACCCGCTGTATGACGGCGGCAACCTGAGCCGACGCGGTGACGTGGTGGTGGTGACAGTCAACCACCGCCTCAATCTGTTCGGCTATCTGTACCTGGCCCAGCTCGGCGATGAGACCTTCGCCGACTCCGGCAATGTCGGCCAGCTTGATCTGGTGCAGGCACTGCAGTGGGTACGTCAGCACGCCGCCGAATTTGGCGGCGATGCCGACAACGTCACCGTGTTCGGCCAGTCCGGCGGCGGCGCCAAGATCGCCACGCTGATGGCGATGCCGGCGGCCAAGGGCCTGTTCCACCGCGCCTGGACGATGAGCGGCCAGCAGGCCACCGCCGCCGGCCCGCGCGCGGCCACGCAACGCGCGCAGCTGGTGCTCGATCACCTCAAGGCCGATCCCGAGGCATTGCGGCGCATGCCAATGCAGCAGCTGCTGGAGGCGGTGAGAGTGCGCGATCCCTCGCGCGTGGAGAACAGCAGCCTCTACGTCGGCCCGGTGCTGGATGCGCGCAACCTGCCGGTGCATCCGTTCTGGCCGCAGGCACCGCAGCAGTCAGCGACCATCCCGATGGTGATCGGCAACACCCACGACGAAACCCGTGCCTTCCTCGGCAACGATCCAAAGAATTTCGAACTGAGCTGGGAGGATTTGCCAGCCAAGCTCGAAGCCCAGCAATACGTGGACCTGCTGCCATCGGTGGTGATTGCCGAATACCGCCGCCTGTATCCGCAGTACACGCCGTCGGAGGTGTTCTTCGCCGCCACCACCGCCGGCCGCTCATGGCGCGGTGCAGTGGAAGAACTGGAAGCGCGCGCGCGCCAGGGCGCACCGACCTGGGCGTATCAGCTGGACGGTTATGACCGTGATGGCGACGCCGCCAGGCTGCGTGCCTTCCATACCCTGGATATCCCGCTGGTGTTCCACAACAACACCCAGCCCGGCTCCCGCACCGGCAACGGTGCCGCGATGCAGCAGCTTGCCGACACGATGAGTGATGCCTTGCTGGCCTTCGCGCGAAGCGGTGATCCCAACCACGCCGGCCTGCCGCAGTGGCAGCAATACGGGCTGGAACGCCGACAAACCATGCTGTTCGACACACAAAGCCGGCAGATGGACGACCCGCGCGGCGGCGAACGCCAGCTTTATCAGCAGGCGCCCTTCATCCAGCGCGGCACCTTCTGAGCTGGTTGGCAGATAGTTTCAACGGAATCTTTACCTGCCTTGCCTAGACTGCGGTGATGACATTGCAATCGCCGCATCTCGAATTCGCTGGTCGCCAGCGCCTGCTGGACGGTATCGACGCCGCCTTGCAGGCCAGCGATACCCACAGCACGGTCGCCCAGGTGCAGGCTGTGCTGGAACGCGCCATCCGCGATCCGCAGATCGTGCTGCCGGCCTGCGTGCACGCACCGGTGCACGATCACTACGCGCGCCGCGAGATCTACCGCAGCCCGGACCACGGCTACAGCATCATCGCCATGACCTGGGGGCCGGGGCAGGGCACGCCGCTGCATGACCACGATGGCCTGTGGTGCGTGGAGGGCGTGTGGCAGGGCACGCTGGAGATCACCCCGTACCGGATGCTGGAGCGCGATGGTGAACGCTACCAGTTCGCGCCACGGGAGTGCCTGCACGGCTGCAAGGGCAGCGCCGGCAACCTGATTCCGCCGGATGAATTCCATACGCTGCGCAACAGCGACGCCGAACGGATTGCGATCTCGGTGCACGTCTACCAGCGCGTGATGGAGCGCAGCCACGTATTCCAGCCGATTGACGACGCACCGCGCTGGTATGCGCGTGAGTGCAGAGAACTGGGCCTGGATGCCTGAGCTGGCCGTTTTTGCAGGAGCGGCGTAAGCCGCGAAGCCGGCAATGCAAGCAACACCTGTAGTGCCGAGCCATGCTCGGCATAGGGCATTACCGGTAAGGCCTCTGCCGAGCATGGCTCGGCACTA